>NZ_JBFVFE010000019.1:0-69794 GCF_052728615.1 Mariniflexile sp.
TTCATAAAAGCAAAAAATGGAACAGAATCGTCAAATTATGTCAAAATGCTGCATAATGGGAAATTTGTCGTACACCCGTTCGGAAACCCCGAGGTAGAACCGTCGGGGAATTATTTAGATTTACTTTTTAAGGAAATCCTAAAATAGAAAAGTGTAGGTTCAAGCAAAAAGCGAAACGGATTAATTCAAACTGCTCATAAAAAAATCCTAAAAATTTGAAACAGAGACTAGAATTGTTCCCCTCCAAGGAGGGGAAAGTTACCTAGGGTGTTTTAGTTAAAGAACTTACAACCTGAATTTTATAATTTTTTTTTGCTATTTTCTGGATTGTAAATTATAAAGTTTCTAATATAATTTATTCAACTGAAAACCGATATTCTGAAACCGTATGGTATTTTTCTCCAGGGTTTAAAGTAATTGACGGGAATCCAGGTTGATTGGGTGCATCAGGAAAATGTTGCGTTTCCAAACTAAAGGCTGTCCTGAAATCATCTTTAACGCCCAATTTAAGCGTGTTTTTACTTTGCATGAAATTACCGCTGTAAAATTGCAAACCGGGTTCTTGGGTATAAACATCCATTATTATTCCCGATTTATCGCCTACAACCGTTGCCGCATGATTCATACCATCTGCCTTTTTTCCATTCAGCACATAATCATGGTCGTAACCAAGACCGTTTTTTAATTGTATATTATCGTTCTCTATACGTTCACCTATGGTGTGTGGTTCCAGAAAATCAAACGGTGTGTTTGTTACGTTGTCAAATGTTCCAAACGGGATTAAAGTTTCATCTACAGGTGTATAGGTATCGGCATATATTTGTAACCTATGGTTTAAAATAGTGCCTTCACCATTCAAATTAAAAAAAGAATGGTTGGTTAGGTTTACCACGGTTGGTTGGTCTGTTTCAGCTTCATATTCCATTTTAACGGTTTTTGAATCGGTTAAAGAATAGGTTACTTTAACCTTTAAATTTCCTGGATAGCCCTCTTCCTTATCAGGCGACAAGTAGCTCAACACCAAAGTAGTATCGTTGGGTTGTACGGCGTCCCAAACAACATATTGAAACCCTTTAAAACCTCCGTGCAAGGTATTTTTTCCGTTGTTAAGTGGGATCGAGTATTTTTTACCATTTAAACTAAATTTACCTTTCGCAATACGATTTCCCACGCGACCAATGGTAGCGCCGAAATAAGGTTCAGAAGATTCAATAAAACCTTTCGCACTGTCCATGCCCATAATAACATCGGTCATCTTTCCATTTTTATCGGCTATCCAAAGTCCTACAAATCGACCGCCAAAATTGGTTATGGCCAATTGTATGTCTTTGTTTTTTAACCAATATAATTTTACAGCTTTGCCGTCAATGATGGTGTCAAAAGCAGCATTATTTATAGATGGGGTAAATTCAACGTGTTTAGCTACCGTTGTTTCTTCATTTTGCTGCTCTTTTTTAGTGTTTTGTTTGCAAGAATAAATACCGACTGTTAGTATTAGGATTAAAAATAGATACGACTTCTTCATGGGTTTTATTTTTCAATGTTAATAATTGAGACAACTACAAAACTAATTTTTTGCGATAAATTAGGGTTGTTTTTTCAAACGTTTATGCGAACTTATTAATCTTTGTGAAACTTCTTTATAATTTGTGTGTCTTTGTGTTATAGTTATTTCTCAGAGTTACACAAAGCAAACTCGGAGATGCACAAAGCAAAAAACAATATTAAATAAAAGAGTTTATTACAAATTATTTTAGTACATGACAAAAAAAGATATTTCATTAAAAAAATTATTTAAGTCGACCCCTCCGCCTATCGGCATACCGAAAAATCGGTACAGGCTCTACCCCTTGAAAAAAGGGGAGGAATTATTTAAGGAGTTTTTTTTAATAATTTGATGTTAATAAATTTTTGTCATGTACTTAAACAAATTATATAAAAACATTTTTAAAAAGCATTGCCCTGTTTTAGAATTACTTTGACAACGGATTTTTTATTGCCTCAGTAGTAGGTCCTTCAACTGTAAGAGTACCATCCTCCAATATTTTCATTTCATCAATAAACACCACCCGATTTTCTCCCGTTTTCTTGGTTCGTCCATGATATACACAAAGCATTTTATCGGGGTTTTTAAGAAACAATACCATATTATGCCCCGTACCGCTAACCTCGCCACCTTTGGTCGTGTTTTTTTCTAAGACAGGATTGTTACTAGCTTTTGTATATGGCCCTAGTGGCGATTTACTTGTTGCATACCCAACGGCATAATGTTCGCCACCAAAATGGTTTGCAGAGTACATAATATAATACGTATCGCCATGTTTAAACGTAAAAGAGCCTTCTGTCCATCGGCGGTTTACTTCTTTTGAAGTAACCGACCTGCTTTCCCATTCGGCATTTTTATCATCCATGCTTGTGGGAGGTCTGAGCAATAGAATAGGCTCCCCAATTACGCCTTTAAAATCTGGTTGTAATTTTACACCATATACCCAGCTCTCTTCTATGTCGTCATACAAACCCTCCTTTTTTGCCCAATCGGCAATATCGCTTTCTACGGGATGCTTATAACAGGCCCTGGAGTAATATAAATAATAGTGGCCATCATCATCTTTAAAAACATTGGCATCAATTATGGGATAACCGGGGTCAAAAAGCGGTTTGTTGGTTAAATCTACAAAAGGTCCGGTAGGTTGATCGGCAACCGCTACTCCAATCTTAAAATTTTCCAATTCATTGGTTGGATTTTCCTTCCAGTCTGCACTAAAAAAAAGATAATATTTATTGTTTATTTTATAAACTTCGGGCGCCCAAAAATTGGCTGTGTTCCAAGAGTTTTCGGTATTGCCATAATAAACCTGTCCGTTATATTCCCAGTCGTTAAGGTTGGTAGAAGAATAGGAAGAAAAACCATCTTTTGTACCGCCACCCGTGCCGTACATATAATAGGTGCCATCATTGTTATCTAAAATAAAAGGGTCGCCAAACTTTACATTTAAGGGGTTTTTATAAGCTAATTTATTAGAAGCAGGTACTTTATTTGCAACTTCATTGTTTTTAACCTCTTTACAAGTAGTAAAAAGTAGTGTTAGCATGAATCCAATTAAGACTTGAGTTTTAAAAAAGTGATGGTATTCCATGTTATAATGGTTAATAAAATTTAATGGTTAATTTTCCGAGGTTACTTTTTTTATTAAATTAACTTCGTCTTGTCTGTATGGGGTCCCATCCTTTCTAAAAATATCATGAAACCATTCTACAGGTTCTTCGCCAGATGGTATGGGTGTATCCCATTCATAAATAGTATTGGATTTACCGGCAACCAGCCCCCAATTGATTGCTCCAACATGTTCTTCTTTCAGCAATTGTAAGATGTTGGAAAACCTGCTATTTCTTGTTCGGGCCATATATTCTGTACAAACCAGTGGGCGGCCATGGGTTTTAAGTAAGTTGATGACTTTAAGATGGTCTTCAGGCTCTCCATAATGATGGTACGTGATAACATCGGAATTCAAGGCTTGAATCTCATTGACTTCCTGAAACTTTTTGCTCCACTGCCAAATCCCAGCAGTTAATGGTTGGCTTGGGTTCACTTCTCTTGCCCAGATAAATACTTTTTCCAATAAAGGCACCGAAGCACTGAATTTACCGGAGTTCCCTGGTTCATTATATAAGTCCCACATCAAGACCCTATTATCATTTTTAAATGTGTTGATAATATCTTTTACATACATTTCCAGCTCAGGAAAATTTTTCAACTCTTTTGATGCTGGATCTCCAGGGTCTTGTACCCAACCTGAATTATGGATACCAGGTTTTGGTTCTGGTTGTTTCCCTATTTTTGGCGTTTTACCCCATACATCATCAAAAATGACAAATATGGTTTTAATGCCATGCTTATCTGCTATTTCCAAATATCTGTCCACCCTAGTTTTAAAACCTTTTGGATCAGCCTTATATGCAAGGCTGTGAAGGTAAACACGCATGGTGTTAAATCCAATGCCTTCTGCATAGCCTAATTCCCTATCAATGGTTTCGGGATCAAAAGTGTCTGCCTGCCACATTTCCAATTGATTGATAGCTGTACTTGGATTAAAATTTGCACCTATTATCCAATCATGCATTCCATACCAAGTTTTTGCTTTTTCTAATGGCCACTTTTTGGCGACCAAACTATTGTTTCCTTGTGTGTAGCCAATAGTAAAAACCAGACTAAGTATTGCGGTTAATAATCTATTTTTCATTTTTTATGTTAATGATTAATAATTTGTTCCATTTTTTAACTTACTTATAAAAAACTACCAAGGCTTGTGAACACCTTGGTAGATTTCAACTAAACTAAACTAACTCAAACAATCAACTAAATTGTATCATCAATTATCTTCTTAAATTATATTATTCGCCACTTGGCTTCAATATATCCTTGTTTAAAGGTTCTGGGCTTCCTAAAAGGGGAAAGCCATTACTGTCCCACGAAAACTTTTGCATCCGAACAGATCTATTACCTCCACAACCTTGACCAGGTTGTGGGTTAGCATGATATAAAATCCAATCTTCCTGACCATCCAATGATTTAAAAAAAGAATTGTGCCCAGGACCAAAAGCATTTCCGGTATTATTAGAAACAAATAAGGGGTTATTTGGTAATCGTTTCCATGAATTTACCTCTTTTGGATTTGAGTTAATATCCATATAAATAGCGCCAATAGAATAGCCATCTTTCCAGCAGGCCCCAGCAGAATAGAATATAAACACCTTATCATTTTTTAAGAAAAATTCGGGGCCCTCTGTTACTTCTGGATTTGTGCCATTGGTTTCCCAAGCATTTTCCGGTTTTAAAATATTGACTCGTTGCCCAACAATACTTAATGGGTTTTCCATCTCAGCGATATATATATCCTGTCTTACATTGTTGTCGCCTTCCCAACCTGACCAAGCAAAATAGTACTTACCATTAAATTCAAAAGGCGATCCATCGATTGCCCATTTATCGTCTGGAAGTTTCAATTCACCTTTGTCCAACCAAACTCCTTGAAATGGATCGGTAGATGTGTTTTCCAGCACCCACATTCTGTGTGTATTATTATCGCCATTACTCGCTGCATAATATACATACCAAGCACCATTTATTTTATGTAATTCTGGTGCCCAAATTTCTTTAGAATTCATTCCACTAGCTGGAGGAATCCAAATGATTTTTTTGGTTTCATTTTTTAGATCAGACATTTTATTGGTCCTCACAAGTGTAATATTATTGCCTGTAGTAAAGGTTACAAAATACTCATCGCCGTTTTTAAAAACCCAAGGGTCTGGTCCGGAATCTAAAACAGGGTTTCTAAATGTTGTTGTTTTTATTGGAGGCTCAACATCAATCTGTTGTTCTTCTTTATCAACTGCGTCAGAACCGTTCCCGCATGAAATACACGAAGTTGATACTATACCCAATAAGGAAAAAACCAGATAATAATTAATACTAATCTTTTTTAATTTCTTTTTCATTTTTTAAATATTTAAGGAAAGTTAAAAAAAGTATATTACTCTACCAATTTGGATTTTGATCCATATTCGGGTTAATATCCAAATCACGCTGTGGTATAGGCAATAACTCATGCTTGCCAATTACAAAATTATTAAAGCCAGGATCTTTAACGCTCAATGATGGGCCCAAATCCCCCCATCTTTTTAAATCATTAAAGCGGTGCCCCTCGCCAGTTAATTCTAAAAGGCGCTCGTGTTTTATTTGCGTTAAAAATGCTTGTTGGGATAACCCTGTTGGTAGTGGTGCAAGACCAGCCCTGGATCGAACTCTGTTAACATATTTATAAGCGTCATTAGTGCTACCATTAGCATTTAAGCACTCTGCATACATTAAAAGTACATCTGCAAAACGAATAAACCTGTAATTGTTTATGCCTCTAAAACCTTCAAAATTTCTAGCATGATCGTGGAGGAACTTCCTAAAAAACACGCGATCATTATTGCCATATCTTTGTTGAAATGTTTGTCCATAAACCATAGTTGCCGAAGGACCTGCTTCATTTGTAAAATTATATAGAAATGTTACTGGTAGTCTTGGATCTCTTTGATTAGAAACAGTTCTTTCAATTTCAAACTCCCCTACTACCCATCTCAAGGCCTCGCCATCTGTAAAGCCTACACCTGGAGGTCCATAAAATTGACCTATTGATGTTCCATAGTTATGGTTGGCCGATGCAATGTCATTATCTGTTCCCTCAGTGGGGTTTTCAATATAGCTCCATTCAATAACTGACTCTTTATTAAATTCCGTGGTTATTTTGAAATTGTCATAATAGTCCGTAACCAAATCGTAAACATTAACACCTTCGCCTGTTATAAAATAGTCCAATGCCGTTTTAGCCGATGGATAATCCTGTATTTGCATATAGGCCTTACCTAACAAGGCAAAGGCGCCTCCTTTTGTTATTCTTCCTAAATCGTTGGCGTTAGCATAGTTTTTTGGCAATCTACTTGAAGCTTGGGTTAAATCACTAATAACTTGTGCCCAAACTTCAGGTTCCGGAGTTGTTGGATTGACGTCCGTCGGGCTTGATGGCTTTAATTGTAGCACAACATTACCCCATAAACTTGCTAAATGATAATAGTGCATCCCTCTAAAAAAATAAGCCTCACCCAGTATTCTGGATTTTAAACTTTCGTCCATAGCAATATTTGGCACATTGGCTATTACCTGATTGGCTCTAAAGATTCCAACATAGTTATCAAAGTAAACATCAACAACAGGGCCAAAATTAGAATTAGGCTGTATGAAATTATTTAATGCATTTGCCAATTCGTTCCATGGACTATAACTTGCTCCAACATCTGAACGAAGATCGTATAGCATAGGTTGCCATCTTGTAAATCCTCCACGGTGAAGTGTACTATAACATGAATTAATTCCTTTTATAGCATCTGCTTCATTTTGCCAAAAGCTCTCGTTTGTTACTTCATTTGGGTTTATTATGTCAAGCTCGTTTTCACAAGAGTAAAAACCAAATACGATTACTAATAATATTATTATTTTTTTCATGATATTTTAAATTTTAAAATTCTACGTTTAAACCAAGTGAAAATATTCTGCTTGAAGGCCAATTACCAGCATCTACACCTCTTTCCAATATTCCATTGCCTTGAACATCTGGATCCAACCCTGAATAATTGGTAATTGTAAATAGATTTTGACCACTTGCATATAGTCTTAATGCAGACATTCCTATTTTGTTTAAAAAAGTACCATCAAAATTATATCCTAATTGTATATTTCTTAACCTTACATACGAACCATCTTCTAACCATCTGTCTGAATTGAATCTAGCATTATCTACTAATCCTTGGTCTCCAGTGGCTACACCTATTCTTGGATCATTTGTGTTTGTATTTGTTGGCGTCCATGGACTTATACCACTTCTAAAGTTGGTATTTTGATAAGAGTCCAGTTCCCGTCTAACACTATTGAAAATTTCGTTTCCAAAGATGCCTATAAATTGTAAACTCAAATCGAAGTTTTTATAATTGGCTCCAAACTGTAATCCAGTTTGCAAAGTCGGCCATGGTGAAGAACCACTAAAGGCTCTGTCCTCATCCGTTATACTTCCATTTCCGTCTGTATCAATAAACTTAATATCTCCAGGTTTTGCAAATGGCTGAATAGGATTTCCATTTAATGCATGAGCATCAATTTCTGCCTGATTTTGAAAAATACCATCGGTTTTTAACAGATACCATTGTCCCAAAGACTGTCCCACTTTTGATCTTGTTAAACCTGTTTGTATGTAATCGATCCCCGCACCTCGATTTCCAACTTCTTCCACACGGTTTTTTATGGTTGTCAAATTGAAGGCAACATTCCATTTTACTTGATTATTGATATCCTTATAAGAGGCTTCTAGCTCAAACCCTGAGTTTCTTATCGATCCTGCGTTAACGGGAGGACTTCCTCCTAAATTACCTAAATATAAAGCAATGGGTAAATTGGTTACTAATGCATCTTCTGAAAGTGAACTATAATATGCAAGAGATAGCTTTAGGCTACTGTCAAGCAACGATGTTTCCAATCCGAAATTTTGAGTTTTACGGTTTTCCCATCTTAAATCTGGGTTAACCAGCGAAGCTTGGTAAGAACCTACTTGAGGCACGTTGCCTAAAATAGCTCTTGTATTATTGTTTATTGTGCCTTGCCAATCAAAAGACCCTAAAGTTACTATACCTAATTCTCCATAGGAAGCATTAACTTTTAAATCATTTATCCAAGGGACATTAAAAAAATCTTCTTTACTAATTCTCCAAGACCCAGCTATTGATGGAAAAAAGCCTGTTCTGTTGTCTTTGCTAAAACGGCTATCTTTATCTAACCTTCCTGTTAACGTTACATAATATTTACTATCATAATCGTAATTTATTCTTCCTAAATAACCAAATATTCTGTAATCATCCGTGATAGCCCCTTCACTAGTTGAAGTGCCTGTTGTTGAGTTTATTTCGGTAAAAATTTGATCGCCCAATTCAGTAATGTCACTTCTAATTGCCAGTGAAAAATCCCTTTTTGTTTGTTGGTCTGAAATACCTACAACCCCATTAATATTATGATTTCCAAATTTTTTATTGAAATTAAGGGTATGCTCCATTAAAAAACTTGCATATCTGGATCTATTATCTGCTATAAAACTAGGTCTTTCAGCGGCATTAAATTGTGTAATCCCAATACGTCTTATGCCTTTAGAAAAATCAAAACTGGCTTCAATTCCTGTGTTGAATTTATAGGTAAGCCCTTCTAAAAGATCAACCTTTACAAAAGCGTTACCAACAATTTTTGCGTAATTTATTTTTTCACGTAGCACATCAGTCACAGCTACTTGGTTTTTTGCATAAGTTATTGCATTTACACTCCCAATTCCCCAGCCTCCAGGATTTTGATCATTAATAAACTCGTCACCCCGTACTGGTATAACGGGCAACATGATTGCCATATCGAAAAACGGATTGCCCGTATCAAAAGAACCCAATGGCTGTTTTGTATTAGAATTTGAAAGCAGGATATTTTCTCCAATCGTTACTTTTCCTCTTTTAAATTCTGTATTGATTCTTAACGAGGATCTTTGAAACGAACGTCCAATCAACACGCCTTTATTTTCAAACTGGCTACCAGAAACAAAATATTTTGAATTATCGCCACCTCCAGAGGCTGAAACATTTAAGTCTATGGTATTACCGGTTCTAGTAATTTCATCTTGCCAATCGGTGTTTATATTAGGATTAAAATTTGAACCCACGGACGGAAGAGGTGTTAAACCTGAATTATTATAACTTGTTCTTTGCATTTCGGCAAAAGCGGTATTGTTCATTAAATCCCAAGTTTTTGGAATTTCCTGAATACCGGTTACAGCTGAAACAGACACTTTGAGCGGTCCGCTTTTACCGGATTTAGTGGTAATGATTATAACACCGTTTGCGGCTCTTGAACCATATATGGCAGCAGCAGAACCATCCTTTAAAATTTGTATAGATTCAATATCGTTATTGTTTATAGTTTGGTTGGCATCGGCAATCATGCCATCAATAACATACAAAGGGTTAGAGTTTACAAAACTTGCTGCTCCCCTAATTTCAATTTGGGAATTTTGACCTGGTTGTCCCCCGCTTCTAACTGTTACCCCCGAAGTTAATCCTTGAAGAGATTCGGCCAAAGAGTTGCTGATATTTTTATTGGATGTTTCAGGATCTATTAAAGAAGTTGCTCCAGTTAAATCCCTTTTCTTAATTGTTTGGTAACCAATAACAACAACTTCATCTAATGTAGAAATGTCTTCTGTTAGTACTACATCAATAATCTTTTGTCCGTTAACAGGCACTTCGCGGGGTGTATAACCTATGTAACTGTACACAAGTATGGCCTTAGAAGGCACAGTGATGCCATAAACGCCATTAAAATCGGTTACGGCTCCTGTCTGTGTCCCTTTTATAATAATGTTTACCCCAGGCAAGGGCAATCCGTCTGTAACTGAAGTAACAGTCCCTGTTACCGTTACTTGTTGTTGCGAATACACGCTTTGGAGCATGAAAACACTAAAAAATAAGGTAAATAATGTTAGGTTTGTGGTGTTCTTAAATAGTAGTTGTTTCATTGTTTTTCATATTTTAAGATTAAAAGTTAGTGAGTGGGAAGTTTGTTAAAACTTAAATTAAATTGTAACAAATAAAAAGATTTATATGTGGCTTCAGTTTTTATTTTGTTCCATTATAACAACTAAACTGTTCAAACCACCAAGGTTTGCATAAAAATGGCGACTTTTGAAACAAATTGTAGAATAATGAAATGAATTGTAGATGTTTACTATATCGTATTTCAATAATCAAGGCCTTTCAGAAAAGACTATCCCTAGGATTGGAACCTCTGGCCCCATAAATACACTTTACCTTTTTTTGGTAAATGCCATGTATGATAAAATGATTGAGAACATAAAGAAGCCAGCGCAAAGGCTTTTAAAAAATGGGCTCTTTTATTTATTTTGGTTTTTTTGCTAAGACCAATAGGTCACCATACCTTCCTGCATACCCACTAGCAATGGCAGCGCATGGGCTTTGCCTTCCTGAAATTATTTTTAATATTTGAGAATTAAGTACATGACAAAAATTTATTAACATCAAATTATTAAAAAAATCTCCTTAAATAATTCCTCCCCTTTTTTCAAGGGGAGGTGCCGATAGGCGGAGGGGTCAACTTTAATAGTTGTTTTTATGATGTAAGATTATTTTTGTCATGTACTAATATTTGAGAATTAAAATTTGGGAATTAAAATTTCTATGGGTTCGTTTGAAGATACTCATTTAATACCACCTTCTGGTAAACAAACCAATTAAGGTTTTAATGTCCAATGTTACTTTAAACCTAATTTTATCCCCGTATTTATCCTGGCCCAATTCAAAACCGTTATTGGACGCTATGGGAAGGTATAATTCAAAATAATCATCTACAAGGCTAAGTTTCACTCCAGAATCATAAGCAAAATAAGGGTTAATCCTTTTGTTTTTTAAATAGCCAATATCACCATAAGCATGTATCCAATTCCAAATACTTACTTCTGCATTTACAGAGGCAAGCCATTGATTTGCAAAACGAGTATCTAAAATAGATTTAAAACCACCTTCTGCTGTTATATATTCCTGTGAAACTAATCCGGTGTCTTCAGACCTCCCAAGATAATTATAATCAAACAGATAATCTGAAGGCCTATCTAAAGCGAAATCAAAATACCCATCATCATTTTGGGTTTTGTTTTTTAGAAAAGTTCCGGCATACATACGTAAGCTTACTTGTCTGTTGTTATCAAACAACCTTCTGTAGCTAGTGGTAAATGATACTTTGCTAAAGTTTTTAGACAACTCATAATCTGCTTTAAAACCGATGGAATTTGAGAAATTAGAATTTGAATATCGGTATGTAGCATTTAAAACACTGTAGTCTGGTGTTTCTAATGGCACTAAAGGGTCTTTATCTCTAAAAATGCTGACACTTCTTAAACTGATGTTTTGGAACAGATTGCTTCTTAGGTCTTTACTTCTATAATTTAATTGAATAGATGGCGTGATTGAGTTTGCAAACAAATTAGGTGCATAGCTTGTTCTGTTTCCTGATATTTCAATGTTGTAGGCGTACCATCCAGCTTCTTTAATTTGACTTGTTGAAGATAATAATATAGAACCTAATAGCGCATTGGATTTAAAACCATAAGTTGGTGTGAATTTATAAATAAAGTTTTTTTTAATAATTGTTTTATTATATAGCTTACCTCCAAGTGTTAAACCATCATATATGTTGTTAAACTCAAAAACAGGCATAAAAAATGTTTGATTCTTGCTTGGGTCTTCTACATCCTTAAGAAGTCTTAATTGTAATGGTTTATTAAAAACCCCCTTAAGGTTCCAATAATTGTTTGACCGTTTAACTTCTGGTATGTTTTCATCATAATCAATAATTAAAAGTTCTGCTCCGTTTTTTGGTATAGCGATGCGCTTTTCATCTAAAAAACCCTCTAGCCAAATTTTATTGATTACTGTGTCATTTTTTAAAACATATAGCGATACTGGCATTAAATTATGCCTTCTGTTTTTAAGCGTTATCTGTAATGAATCATTATCCTCTTTAACTGATTTAAATCCAAAATCAATCTTTTCATTGCTGTTTATATAATCATTAAAAAACCAATTTATATTTTTCTTAGAGGAGGATTCAATAATTGATTTTATGTCTTTCGTTCCACTTAATTTAAACTTATAACTGCTATAAAATGTCTTAATGCTATTGCCGATTGTGTTATCATTTAAATAATCGTCTAAATATCTGAATCCTAAACCTGCTTTGTAGGTATTTGCTATATTATAATTGAATTTCAATAATGAATCCCGTGGTGTTGAAAGTGACTGGTCTTTAAAACGCCGTGCCATATTTTTATAGCCCAAATAGTACTGGTCATTAAAATCTAGGTTTACAGCATGAAACCATTTTAAGCCGAATATTTTGGAAAAGTTACCCCCTAGCTTCATTTCTGGATAATATTCATCAATATAATCCATCATTAAATAGATAAGAATCCCATCTGTAATCCACTTTTCCTCTCTAGGGTTTATTATAAAAACTCTTTCTAAAATTTCATTTGTAGTTGTTTTTAATAGTTGCATTTCGTACTGAAAATCATTGGAAAATGGTCGAATCGCCTCAGGAAGTTGATTAAACCCATAAATAGGGTTCTTACGCTCATCTATATTTGATACTAAAAGTCTATCCATTTGAAACGCGCCCAGATGTCCTTCCAAATAGTTTACAATCTTGTTGGCAATCTCCAACTTTTTGCTAGCTCCAATGGATGGACCAACAATGTTTGTAACCATATCAAAATGATTGGTTTTAAGTGTATAATAATCTGTTGCTTTTTGAATATAGACTCTAATGTCCCTGTAATTTTCTCCCTCAAGATGAACCTCATTAAAATTGTTGTTTGTAAATGATGTTTGTTTTAATCCTGATGTTAAGGTATAACTTTTCGGGATTTCAAAGTCAACCTCGTAGGAAGCCAATGGTGCGTAAAAATCCATCAAGTCTTTATTGCTGTAAGTTTCCCATCTGTTGCTATAAACAGCAGGAACTATAAACCATGAACGTAAATAGAAATCATTGTCATGAGTAAATCCGTTTCCCGTAAATTTCTCATGAGGTAGTTTTACACAGTAATTAAATTCAATCTGAACACTTTCAGTAGGCAACAAAGGCTTGTTTAAATAAACCTTCAATATATCTTCTGCGTTGTTATAGCGCACCCAATCCAACAATTTCTTGTTGCTATCCCTAACAGCACCAATACTGGTATAGCCTCTTTCATCTTCATGGGCAAAATGAAAATTACGCTTATAATCTTCTCCAAATCTAATTGCTAATGGTGTTTTTTTATTTGAGTAACTATTTGCCCAATCATGAAAATGTATTTCACTCAAAGTATCATTGGATTGGTTGAGATACTCCACTTTTTGTACAATACTTATTGTTCTGTTATCTGCGTCAAGTTTTGCTTTGATAGAAACAGTGTGCTGACTATTAGCCTTAATTATAAAAGCAAAAAACACCATCCAACAAAACGCCATTTTTTTATTCATAAAATTTTAAAACTTATAGACGATGCCCAACATATACCCACTATTTTCACTCTTGAAAGACACTTCATAATGTTCCTGCTGGTATTCTGTAGTCCCTTCCCCAACCTTAAAGGGTGATACATTTTCTACATTTAAGGAATTTTTCCACCCTTTAGTGAGTGGAAAAAGAAAAATTCAATCTTAATTTTCTTATCCGTTATTCACGTTAATTAGAAACGCCTAAAAACGCACATATTGATGCACTACAAATATTTTAACCGGACAACAATGAAATTTATTACCGAAACCTTAGAAAACTTAACGCCATTACCATTGAACTCATCTTGACTTTTTCTGTTTCCTGAAAAATGGCTGAAATTGGCCCATATTTCGTATATTTTCTTATGCGCAACGATGCTATGCCTCTCAAAAACAGTCTCATCTGAAGATCCCGATATATCGGGATTCGGTTAAAAACAAAAAGTCAAGATGGGTTCATTAAAAGATAACCAATAGGGACTTCTCCTTTAACGAAATGGAAACGGAAGTGTCATGGATCTTTAACATTTCACCATCCATTTGAGATTCAAAAAAATCAGTGTTTTTACTTGAAAGCTTAAGGGCCTTGGTTTGAAAGCACTTTACTTCCTTTAAAAATTCTGGTTTTTTTAAAAGCAAACTCACCCCAAAAAGCAACATTTTTAATTTGTTTAATTTAGGTACAATAATAACATCCAACAATCCATCTTGCAATGATGCCTTTGGTGTTAAACTTAAGTTATAGCCCATTTCGTTAGAGTTCGAGATAAAAATTAAAAATGGATTTACCAATATTTCCAACTCGTTGATTTCAATTGAAATTCCTTCTTTCTTATGAAATTCTTTTAATGATTTTAGAGATGCTTGCATATAGCAAAACAACGTTCTTTTTTGCAAAGCCTCATAATTTTTTATAACGCTGGCAGAAAAACCAAAACCTGTATTACTAAAAAAATAATGTTCATTTACACAGCCCACGTCTATTTTGGTTTGCTGGTTATTTTTAATAACGGCAATGGCTTTTTTTACATTTTGCGAAATTTTAAGATTGGATGCCAAACCATTTCCTGAACCCACTGGAATTATTCCTAACGGGATATTACTATTTACTAAAGTGGACGCGACCTCGTTTATGGTGCCGTCGCCACCGCAAGCAACAATAATATGGGCTTGTTGGTTAATCGATTCTTTTGTTAAATGAATGGCATGACCTTTATAAGAGGAACATTTTACGGTTAAATTATATTGATCCTTATCAAAGTAGTCTTGTAAAAAGGTTTCTGAAAAACCATGGTTTCCTGTCCCTGCAATGGGGTTTACTATAAAATGGATATGTGTCAAACTACTGTGCTTTAATTTTTAATTTTCCGTTACGGTACAAATCGTCTGCTACTTGATAAAATGAAATGCTTCTGTTCTCAAAATCCGTGTCTGATGGTATCACTGTTAAGCTATTATCCAATGGGTTCCAAGAATAGAAACGAGCGTTTTTCTGCTCATCCAAAATCAATATTTTATCATCTTTAAGATACCCCAACTTTCTGTAGTTGCCTATAAATGCTCTTTCGTCATCAGGTTGCATGGATAGAATATCATTTCCGAAGAGATTAGACTTATAATCCCAATGTAAAGCTGAAAACAAGGTTGGAAACACATCAATTTGGGAAGCCAATTTACTTATTTTTTCTAACTGTTGGTATGGTAAATTGAAAATTAATGCTGGAATATGGTAATTTTTCACATCCAGCTCCCAACGCCCTGCACTACTGGCACAATGGTCGCTCATTATTACAAATACGGTATTTTTGAACCAAGCTTTTTCTTTTGCTTTTTTAATGAACTGGCCAATGGCATAATCGGTGTATTTTACAGCGCCTTTTCTACCTGTGCCAGACGGGATATCAATTTTACCCTCGGGATACGTGTATGGTTTATGGTTTGAGGTGGTCATCACGAAGTCGAAAAATGGTCGTCCTGTTTCATGAAATTTATCGGCTTCCTTAAGAACCTTATTGTATATATCCGCATCACAAACGCCCCAAGCATTCTCAAAGGTTACTTCATCATCTTCAATATTGGTGCGTGTTGTGGCAATGTTTTTATCCAAGAGAAACCCTCTACCTCTATCAACAATATTAAATCCGTTTCCGCCAAAATAGGTGTTCATATTATCAAAATAGCCATCGCCACCATAAAAGAAATAGCGGTCATAGCCTTGTTGTTTAAATACTTCGCCAATAGTAAATAAGCCTTGGTTTTCTTTTCGTTTTACAATACTACGCCCTGGGGTTGGGGGAATAGAAAGTGTAACAGCTTCCATGCCTCTAACGGTTCGTGTTCCTGTGGCGTATAGATTTGTAAAAAACAAACTATTATTTGCCAATGAATCCAATGTGGGCGTCAGATTATCAGGATTACCGAATGCCTGTAAAAAGTTTCCGCTTAAACTTTCAACAAAAAGAAAAATCACATTGGGCTTCATTGGTTTTTGAACACGATCTGAATTTACGATTCTTCTATAAATGCTATTTTCATTTGGATTGATAAAAGGAAGGATTGAATCGTAATAGCTTTGTTTTACCATGGCGTAGGCTTGCGCGTTAGGAATGGTTTTATAAAACTCGCTATAAGGCAATTCATTATTTCTAAAAGCCGCAAAAAAGGAATAGATGCCTGTTTTGGCCAACTCATTATTGTACCGGTTATCTGAAAAATCCGCTTGTGCATTCGTAACAAACACACCGCTAGCAATTGCCATTAAGAGCCAAAGAACACCTGCCATAAACCTAGACTTAAATGGGGTATCGCCTCTAAATGTTTGTTTAAAATTGCCTAAACGGTAGGTAATAAAAATACACGTTAAAGTTAAAGCCAACAGCGCTGAAATAAGTATGGGCAACGGGTAAGATTCATTAATGTTCTTAACTACCTCATACGTATAAATAAGATAGTCGACCGCTATAAAATTATAACGTCGTTCAAATTCCTCCCAAAAGGCGATTTCTCCTAAGAAGGAAAAGAACAGAATAAATATGCTTAGTGAAAACCCGGAATAAATAATAATCTTATCTAATATGGAGCCATGCCATTTTTTAGGGATTACAAAAAGATAAATAAGGTAGGGAATTACAAAAAATGAAATAGTGGCTACATCGAACAAAAACCCAATAATAAAGGTGTTTGCCAATGTAAAAAAGTCTTTATCTACTTCGAGGAAACTCAAAACAAAAAAACTTGATCGCACCAAAAATGACAGGAGCAAAAACAAAACAACAAAAGCTTTGAGCAGCGCAAAGCGGGAAGGAAATAATTTAATTGACATTTAATTTAGTTTAATAAAAAACTAAATTAGCCTCCAATTCTAAAGAAATATTAAAGAACCCATCTTGACTTTTTCTATTTCCTGAAAAATGGCTGAAATTGGCCCATATTTCGTCTATTTTCTTATGCGCAGCGATGCTATGCCTCTCAAAAATAGTCTCATCTGAACATCCCGACATATCGGGATTCGGTTAAGAACAAAAAGTCAAGATGGGTTCAAAGTTTAAAAGTATCAGTAATTATGTGATAAAACCATTCCTGACAGATCTTTATTGAGGCTAAAACTTATAGCTATATCCCAAGCGTATTACTTGCGTTTCGGCATAATTACTACTGGTATATTTAAACCCCTGTCCAAAAATATCGGTTTTTACGGTCATGGTATTCAATAGATCGGTAGCGTTTAAAAACAGTTCGCCTTTGCCTTTTTGGATTGATTTTTTAATGCCAAGATCCAACGAAAAGCGCGAATCAATTTTCCCTTGCGGCATAATATCGGGCGCTAAATACACCGCACTCATTTGTGCATCTACCTTTTTGGAAAGTTTTAGCGTATTGTTCAATTTTAAGTTCCCTGAGGTTGCTTTTTGGGTATTGGCTGAAAAGGTATTTGGCGATGGATATAAGTTTAAAACCGTAAAAGCATCAATCTGGTTGCGATAGATGTTTCCATTTAAATTAAGGGAATACCAATCGGTAACATCTTGTTCAAAAATCATTTCAAGCCCAGAGTTATAACTCTTTCCTACATTTTGAAAAATGGCATAGATGATGTTACTAGTGTCATTGGTTGAAGAAATCCTGGTAATGGTACCATGGGCAAAACGATGATAAAGTGCCCCATATAAACTGCCTTTTTCCCAACTTGTTTTATAACCAAGTTCAATGAGATTGGTAAACTGTGGGCGCAACGCTGGATTCCCGACTTTAATAAGTTCAGCGTCGTCATACTTAGGAAAAATACGGATATCCACTTCGTTGGGTCTGTCCACCCGACGATTATAAAACACAGAGATTTTGTTGTTTTCATTGAATTTATATGCAAATCGCATATTAGGGAAAGGCTCGGTATAATTGTAACCATCACTTTTATAGGTGTTGTGGTCTGGGTTTACAAGATAATTTAGATCCACATATTCCATTCGTAAACCCATTTCAGCTTCAACGGTTTCGTTCTCAAAACTGTAATTTCCGTATAAGGCAGGAATTATTTCCTTGTATTCTGCCCATCCACCGGCACCGGCATCTATGGGCGAATTTTGCCCCTGGAAAAATTGCATGTTTATAGGAATGTTGCGCTTTCTTAATTTGATGCCTGTTTCAAACTTTCCGTATTTTAAAGGCCTTACGTAATCCACATTAAAATCATAAACCTGTTCGTCTGAAAGCAATTTAAAAGAATCCAGACCCGTAAAAGTGGGCCGGATATTCTCGAAAAAATATTTTTCATCCTCTCTGTGAAACGTGTAATTAAAACCAATATTCAGTAAACGGCCTGCTTCTTTAAATTTATGCTGATAATTGGCAGTTGCCATGATGGTGGTTTTAACCTCGTCCTCTAAGAATCTCCAAAGATATATGCGTTCGTTATTTTCATCCACAAAAGGCTCATCGCCGTTGTCAATAATAATTTCTCCTCCGTATAAAGCGGATACCGTTAGCGTGTTTTGTTCATCAAAAGTCCAGTCCAACCCAGATTTTAAGGTAATGAATTGGGTGTCTCTGTTTCTTTTGGTCTGCCTGTTGATAATCGTTCCGTCATCATAAACGCGTTTTACAAATTCATTTTTGTTGAGCGTTTCGGTATATAAATAATCGCCCTGAAAAAACACATTTACTTTGTTCTTCCGGTAATTAAGAGCGAGTGACGGATTTATTTTCGGTGTCATGGTATATTGGGGCCGTATGTCCGGTAAATTGGTTCTACGCTCCCATAAAGACCCAAGACCACCTGTAAAACCTACTTTACCATTAAACCCCTGTACTTTGTTTTTTTTATAGATAATATTGATGATACCTGCATTGCCGTTGGCATCATATTTAGAAGATGGGTTGTTTATAATCTCGATTTTTTCAATGGCCGAAGCAGGAATATTATCCAATCCGTTTTGATTTCCAAAACCCGTTATTGCCGTTTGTTTGCCATCAATAAGCACGGTAACCTTGTCGTTACCGCGTAACTGCACTTTACCTTCTTGTATGGTAACACTTGGTAAATTTTGCATAGCCTGTAAAACGGAACCCCCACTTTGACTGATATTATCTTTAAGCGAGTAGGTTTTTTTATCCATTCTGGCACTTACCTCTTCTTGTTCCGTTGTTACCAAAACTTCATTTAAAGAGGTTATATTTTCAGTCAGTAAAATGGTTTTTACATCTAGGAATTTAGAAAGTTCCCCTACAAAAAGGGATTGTTTTTCAGTATTAAACCCAATAACGGAAACCTGTAAAATGTAGTTTCCCGAAGCTATATTTTCGATAGTGAATCGACCTTCTTCATTAGTCGCAGTACCCGTTACAAATACATTGGTGTTTGCTAATTTTAGAATCACATTGGCGTAAGGTATAATCGCTTGCGTTTCCCTTTCTTTTACCATCCCTGAAACGGTAACATCTATTTGAGAGAATGATTTTGAGGAAAATGAGGTTATAATAACCAATAAAATGATTTTTTTTATCATCAACATTTTGTTTTGTACAATACTAATTATAAATTCTTAAGACAAACTTAAGTTAAGAAAATTTTACTCTGATGCTTTTTGGATTTTAATAAAAAAACGCATTGCTATCCGGGGAAAAATCAAGACCGCTTCGCTAATAGTCCCGATAGCTATCGGGAAAAGAACATAGACTAGATTGGATAGGGCGGGCAAAGTGAACCACCTACAGCGGATGAAAGTGAGCATAGCAAAGTAAGTGCTCAAAATCGATTCATTTGTAGTAATTTAATAGTTATATGAGTTAATTAAACACCGTTTAAACGTTTAGTTTTAAACGTAAATTTTATCATTTAAAAGAAAATGGAGGCTTTTGTTTATTCTTATTTATTTTGTGATGAAAATAGATAAAATTACCTTTTTAACGATTTGCATTAAAATTAAACTTTAGAACAAATGATCGACCCGAATGAATATACTTTTGATATTATAAGAATTTTATTTGGTAAATACAACCCGATAATTTACGTGGAAATCACTTTGAGAGTTCTACTCATTTTGATTTATACCATAGTAATTATTAATTGGATTGGCAAACGTGCAGTGGGTGGCTTAGGCAGTGCCGATATTTTAATAATAGTTGCCATGGGCAGTGCCGTTGGCGATGCTATGTTTTATCCTACTGTTCCGCTATCGGTAGCAATAATAGTTATCAGTTTAATTGCTGCCTTGCAGAAGTTGTATGTGCATCTGGGGGTAAAATCGGAATTGGCCAGAAAAGAAATGCATCCAAAAGTGGTAAAGCTTGTGGAACATGGGAAGTTGCTATCTGATAATTTTTCTGATGACCAAATTGATAAATATGAAGTTTATATGCTTTTGAGAGAATCTGGAATACAATTTCTCTCAGAAGTTGAGCATGCTTATTATGAGCAATCGGGTAAGTTGAGCGTCTATAAGTATGAAAATCCAGTATTGGAAAATTCCATTCTTCCAGAGCATATTCGGGACCATGAAGATTCTATATAGTTTTAAGGATCAGATTTGCACAGTTTGAAATAATTTCTACTCATACATACTGTTTTTATAGTTTGCAAATTATGGCTTAATAAGATAGATACCACACGAAAGGATTCGTAAGGTAGCGGGGGGAACGTTACGTAGGGTATTTAAGTTTAAGCAATTTCTTTACAGTTTTCCTTATTACAAATTCTTTTTTACATGCTAAATTTTTATATATGTTTTGTTTTTATTCATGTACCATAACATTAAGTATATGATACCAAAACCTCCAACTGTGGCAAAAGCATTGTAATAAGCTCCTAAATAGTGTTCGAAACCAAAAAGCAGATATTTGGCAACTTCTGGGAAATCTATAACATGCGAAATCACATAAGCCGTAATAGCATTCATGCCAATAACTTTTAATGGAAATCCCCATTTTGTGTAGCCTTTCACATCTATAATCCAATAAAACATAGCCAGTAACAGAAAACATATTCCTGATGATAATAACACAAAAGTGCTATTCCATATTTTCTTGACACTTGGGTGAAATATATTTAGAATTAATCCAACAGCTATAAAAGCGATTCCAATTAAAACAATGTTTCGTGCGGTTTTTTCTCTTGGTAGCTTAGAGCGAAGCATTTCACCTGCAAATAAACCAGAAAGTGTAGTTGCAATAAACCCCAAACCAGATAACAACCACGTGTATTGGTAACCATCATCAAAACGTCCAAAAACATAATGGTCTATATATAAAGCAATGTTTTTATCTGGTAATAACTCACTATTACCAATTCCGGGAACGTTTGCAAATTCCAGCAACAACCCATAAACAATAAGGCAACTTGCAAAAAATACATATCTAGCTTTTTTGCTTAAATGAATATAGGCGATACAAGAAAATAAATAGCCTACAGCTATCGCTTGAAGTGTATTACTAAATATCTTAAATTGATTAATATCTAAAGCAAGTAAATTCCCTTGCACTATCCACCCTAAAATAAATAAGATTATAAAACGCCTGATTAAATGCGGATAAAGTTTCGTTTTATTATCAATGGTCTGTACTCTTTTTTCCATTGAAAATGGAATAACGACTCCAACAACAAAAAGGAAAAGAGGCATGATAATATCATAAAAATGAAACCCAAACCATTCTGGATGCTCAAATTGAGTCGCTAAAAACCCGGTGGTTTCTGTTTGTGCCGCTTCATTTAGATAGGCGAAAAAACGGTCTGCAAAAATAATCATGAGCATATCGAAACCTCTCAAAACGTCAATGGACAAAAGACGATTATTCAAGCTAATAACTGGTTTATTCATTTTTAATTAGGTTTCATTTTTTTTTTAACAATACTATTTTTAAGCTCCATCAACTATTTAGTAATCTTGATTACTTGAGTTCGGAGCGCAGGAATATTAATATATAATTTGTCATTCTTCATTTTTATGGCTTGTTGATTCACTACTTCTATGGCGGAGAATTTTTTGGAAATTTCCAATGCTTGCAAGTCTATCGATATTGTAGATTGAATATTTTCACTTCCATTATTTCTAACCGTAAAAAAAAGCTCGCCATTTGTTCCAAAACGTTCAATTTGTAGTGATTGATTTTCACAAATAGCATAGGTAACAGGTTCCCAACCTGCGCCAGCGATTTGTTTTATTATGGGAATGTATTTTTTGAAGAAGGGGCGTCCATTTTCTACTTTTTTGGTATCCATCCAATACGGATCGCTGGAAGCATCGGTGCTAAAAAAAGACGGAAAGAAACCATAAGCCATTAGTTTCTCAAAATATATTTCGTACCCTTTATAAGGAAAATCGGTAAACGCTTTATCATTTAAACCTTCATTTAAAAGAAAAACGATTGGTTTTTGATAGGAAATGGCCCGTTTAAAATCCAAAGCTTCCGAATTATGGTCGCCAGTAGCATACCAACTTAGTTCTGCCCCAAACAAATCCAGATTACCAGCAGCAAACGGATTCCATCCATGGCCATTGCCCATAACCAGTTTTCCTTGGGAATGCATCTCATCAGCAATTTTTTTCATAAACTCAAATTCTGAAGTGAAATTCCAAATGGCCGGTTTAGCCACATCTTTTGAAAATGATAATGGGTAATCTGTGTACTTAAAATGGTCGCTTCGGTAGTTTAAATCATGGTGCCAGTTCCATTCCATCGAATCAAAATAGATACCATCCACATTCATTTTAACGGCTGGCGTTATTTCGGTTTGTTTTACATATTGATAGCGGTTAACACCTTCTAAATCTGGGTCGCTATTGGTTGTGATGCTCACTGCCCATCCAGAACTGAACCATGGGGTTTGAAGTCGGCGTGTTTGCCATAGGCCGTTTTTATCTTCTGTGGCACTGTTTTCCAAGTATTTTTGATGCGCTTTTGGCACCATTTCGTTTGAAACAAGCGTATTGTAAGGAATGTCTTTTTTAAGAATTGGCAATTGAACATCCCAAGGTTCCGTATATTGGAAACTTAAGACGCCCGTACCTTTATCGGAAGCAATACTGGGTATGCTTTTCCCGTCTTTCTTATCAGAACTATTCCATGACAATTCATGATAAGCGAACCCAAAATCTTCCCAATTTTTAATGGACCGAAGCGGTGTAAAAGGCAGCCAAACACCTTCGGTGGTAACCCGTTTTTTAAAAGATTCAGCATAGATAGAGTAATATGCTTTTAGAGCTGCCCGCATCCCCCAATTGGCATCAAAATTAAAACGGCTTAATTTAAAAAAAGCACGGTCTGGGAATTTGTCTGTTAACGGACTTGTTGCCACATCAAATTCCGCAATCAAACCTTTATTGGTTTTAGCACTTAAGCGATAAATTATTGGAATAGCCATATCAACACCCAAAGCTTCTCCCTTACCATCGATACTTATGGCACTTAAAGGATAAAATGACATGGCACCCTGCCCTATTGGATCGCCATAGCCACCATCAGATAATGTGAGTCCGTTGAAAGCGCCATCAGGAGGGAAAATAGTAGAAACTTTTTTAGTATCAGAATAAGTTGCATCCTTTTTCATGGCATCGGTTTTTTCCAAACCGCTATACCATTGCCACTTTGTAGCGCTTAAAGGAAGGATGATTCGAAGTGTTACACAAGAATTCCCTTCTAAAAGGTATTCTAGTTCCCCATTTATTTCGGTATAATTTTCCCTATCAATTTCATTGATTACAACTTGATATAGGTTGTTTTTAAATCTTGTGATTTTTGCATTGGCCGTTATATTTTCATCATACTTTAAAAGTTCTGTGAACATGCCTTTATCATTGCCCAGTTGAAGATACTCTACATGAATTGAGGTCGCATATTTTTTCTGCGCAGAGGTATATTTTTTACCTTTTTTATGAAAAAAACTTCCAATTTTCTTCCGTTTGTGTGACAAAAAATTTTGCCCGTCATTATGAGTCTTTTCTGGGGTTATTAGTGCTGAATCTGTGTTGTATAAATATGTATGCTCTTTTGCATTTATGCTGTTACAGGTCATGATTAAACCAATAATCAATGATTTAATTATTAAAATACAGTTATTCCGCATGATGATTTTTTTAAACAAATTAATTATTCATAATTTTTGAATTGAGCCAATTATTGGTTTGCTCAACAGAATTTGGGCGCAACATTATTTTTAAATCTTTATCCAATAAAAAATAGGCTGGGGTGGCAAAAACATGATAGTCCTTTACTGCCTGTGTATTCCAGCCCATAAAATCACAGTCTGTTTTCCACGGTACATTTTTATAAGTATTTTCAAAATCAGCTTTATTGGTATCAATAGAAATGTAAATAACATCTACTCCTTTTTGTTTCCAATCAGTATAATAATTGCTCAATTTAGAAAGGTCTTCTTCACATTTTGGACACCATGATGCGCCAAAAACCAACAGTTTGGTGGATATAATACTACTTAGTGTTATTCCATCAGAAAAAACAATATCTGGAGCTGTATTTCCTATTTTAAATTTTCTATATGCTTCCAGTTTGTTTGCCAATTTATCTTCCAGTTGGCAGCTATTTTGGGATAATAACTGAACCGCTAAATATTCTGAACTTTTAAACAAACTTCTTCCTTCAAAATAATTAAATAGATAATCGCCAACGTCATTCAGTAAACTTTCATTATCTTTTAAATTGTTTAAAAGATAATCGGTACTTCTATTCATTTGAGTATAAATACTATCTGTAGATTTTCCTGAATTTTCCAATAGCATATAGTACCCGTCTATGAGTTCTTTTAAAAGTCCGCTGGTTTTAAATTTAGGATTGTTAAAATCAATACTTCTAAACTGTTTGATAACTTCAGGGATTTTTTCTGTGTGATATCTTACCATAATTGGCATATCGCTTACCAACTTTTTTAATGGTAAATACCAAGATACGTAGGTTGTTTTTTCTAATGCTTTTAGGAAATTGGCATCTTCAGTTTCAATACGAACCAACTCATTTTTTATAGTGCTTAAAGCTGATTTTTGTTTTTTGAAGATTGCTTCCTTTTGGTATTTATCTTTTAAATAATACCACGCAGAAGCAGCACTTTGGCGTTGACTGTACGCCTTAAAATATTGAATAAACACTTTGTTTTCAATACTATTTTCAAATACCAAACTATCTTTTTCATTGAGGCTAGTTCCTGAAATTTTTAAGTCTTTTTCGGTTAAAATAAAAGCCAAAGACGATTTATCTTTGGCTTTTAAAATAGCCATACCTTTGTAGCTATTTGGATATATTAATGTAAAGTTCCCTAAACTATCTACGTTGGTAACGCTTAATATGTCAGACTTAAAGTTATCATATCCAGAAAGTTCCAATTCTTGACCAGCAAGTAATTTAAAATTTCCTTTTATTTGAGCTTGTAACGTAGCTATAAAAAGCAAAAAAATTAGCAAGAATATCCTTTTCATCTTTTTATTTTTATTGCTTTTTATCGGTCATATGTAACATTCATTTAAACATTTCAATGGGTAACTAAATTTATAGCTATGAATGTTTCATCTTTTTACTTTTTAATAGATACAATAGTTTTAAATATTACTTGATGATTAATTCTTTAACCACAGTCGCTTCATTATCCAATACAAATTTTACCAAATACAAGCCTTTTGATGCGCCAGTTAAATTAATGGTTCTGGTGTTATTGTCTTGCTTAAATATCTCTTTACCAGTAACATCATAAACAAAAACCTTTACATTTTTAACACTTTGTGATAAACTGAAATTTATTTCGGCACCACCTGTAGTAGGGTTTGGGTACATATTAAAGCCTAATACCTCTTTTTTTGATGTACTTAAAGAAGCATCGTAAATACAACGTACTGCCTTACCATGTGAGCGCCAATCAGCCCAATCATTATTTCCCATATCATAAAAATATTTATGGATAGCTGGCGCACTACTAGTCCAATAATAACTTGTAGTGGCTACATCATAAATGGCTCCATCACCAGTAGATCGAAATCCTGTATGCGGTAATTTAAGGAAACTTGCAAAAGCATCAACATCAGTAAAAGTTGTAACAAGAAATTCTGCTACCCATTCAGCAGTTGTTGGCACTCTAAAACCAGCACCTTGTGATGTACATGGGTTATGTGCTCCACCTGTATTGGACCAACGTGTATCATCAGCAGAAGCAGCATCTAACCAATTGTTCTGAGTATATCCAGTATATATGAAATTAGAACCTTCAGTTCCAGCTGTTACACCAGCAGGAGCAGAAATGGCAGTGCTAGTTCTAAGTTGGTGACCATCTGTGTTTCTTCCCCATTGGTATAAACCGCCCATGGCATCAACGTCATCTATTGAGGTAGCTACTTGGGTAGCTCCTAAATTTTTATCTGACCATATCCTACTTGTAACAGGAGAGGTAACTGTTTGCGCATAACTAAATACGCCGCTTGCTATAAAAATAGCACTTAGTAATGTTGTTTTCATTTTATTTATGTTTTTAAGTTAATACCAAAACTTATTTTAAATAGGGTTAAGTTTTTAGGTTTGAAATAGGGCAATACACATCTGAATACGATTTAAAGAATCACAGAATATTTTTAATGAAAAAATTTTTAGTACATGACAAAAACAGTTCGTTGATATTTAAATAACTTCTATCGTTGACCCCTCCGCCTATCGGCATACCGAAAATTCGGCACAAGCTATCCCCTTAAAAAAGGGGAGAAATTATTAAGGAGCTCATTTTTAATAATTTGAACTTCTTATTTAAAATTTTGTCATGTACTTAAAAAAATGTTAATTGTGAACATATCCAGCTATTACAGAAATAGCTGGATGTATTAATATTCTATAATTACTGGCAAAGCGCTAAAGTTTCTTTTGGAAGCACATAAGTTACATATTTGCTTGTTGCCGTTACTGTTGGAAAATTACCAACAGCTGCCCATCCACTTGTTAGTTCAGAAAAGGCAAAACCGATAGTACTACCAAGTGAACCCAATTGCGTTTTTGGAATGGCAAATTCAATAGCATTGGTATTGGCGTCAACACTTTTAATTCCGGAAGAAAATATATTTGCTCCAGAACCGGCTAAAAAAGCCCATCCCCAGCCACCTGCTGGATCTGTATGTTGATAAAAACCACCCCATGAATTACTTAATAATGGTCCTTCAAACAAAAAGTCGCCTCCAGAACCTGATGGCCATTGCCAGCTTAAAAACCCTGTCGATGAATTGCCATCAGCGTTAATATACATATCAACCAATTCCATTTTCATTTTTTTATTGCCTTCCAGATAAACATTTACATAATCCCCTTTGCCCCAAATTTTTATTTTCTGCATAGATACCGCATTTGGTTCTTGGTACAAATAATCTATAATTTCCCAGTCATCAAACTTACCATCTATGGTAATACTGGCTAAAATAACTTCTGGTGCCGAAATAGTTTTGGTCACAGATGCTTTTTGTCCAGATTCGCTCGTAACCGTAAGCGTTACTTTAATTTCGCCACCTACTGTTGTATAAGTATAAGTGGGGTTTTCTTTTTCACAATAAAAATAAAGATCACCAAAATCCCATTTATAGGTAGTTGCTCCCTTAGAAAGGTTAGTAAAAGCAAAAGTGCTTTCATCGTTTGTAAAAGAAAAGTCTGCAACGATGCCGTTGTCAGATTCTGAAACACCGTCAGTTCCGCATCCTGCAAGAAGCGTAACAGCAATTAAACAGTAGAAAAATTTTAGTTTTTTCATAATTAATTTATTTTAGAGATTAAATTTTAGTTTATTATTAGTTTATGTGATAATTTATTAAGACCTGTTGTAGTTTCCCAAGCGTCTTTATTTGCTAATTGAATGGCGTACTCTGATCGGTCTGATAATGATGCTGAAGCATCTTCAATCTTTAATAACAAATCATAACTTCCGGCTGGAATACCAGCAGTACTAACAGATTCTTTTAGTTCATAATCTACCCCAGGCAACACTTTTCTTATATCAAAGCTTAGTTCTTTTTTATAGATAGTAGCATTTGCGGTAGAACGAAATATTAAAAATGTTTTTTTAGTGTTATAAACTGGTGCATACCCAGTATTACTTAAAATGGTATTCAATTCAAAAGACCCATTGGTATTAATTTCTTTTTTTAAGGTTGAAGATTTCAATGCAATTCGGTATCCTAGCCTTTTCTGAAAATCTTTAAAGCAACTATTTGTCCTCCAAACTTGTAGTACGGGCCCATAATAATCAAGATTAAGATACGTCCATTTCAAAAGTGCCATTTCCCCTCCAGCAGTGGCACAACTGGCCGTAGGTATCCCACTTGGTGGACAGGTTTCCCCGCCTGTTGGAACATAAAAAGCTTCTTTACTAATGTAACTTTTCTCGGCAGTTACATTTTGGTAAGTTCCATAATCATCTGCGCTAGCTAAAAAGCAATCATTATGAAATCCCACTCTTGCAATATCTGAAGTACCATAACCAACACTGGCGTCGATGGCCGTGGAATAATTAAAAACTTGTTGTTTGTAAAGAGGCGTTCTCAACTGAATTTTCACTTCTTTTGGTAATACTTCCAACAATTTATCAACCACGGCTTTTTTATTTGCCAAGGTTGTTAAGCCATTGGTTGTATAATACCATTCGCCCCATGCGCCAATAAAACCTGCCTGTACAAAAGCAATAATATCTGCATTATCAGTGAACAATGGCTTAAGTTGATCTAAATGTCTTTGAATAATATTTAGCGGAGCATCCGTATCATTTTGGTTTTCATTATATGCGAAACGCAATATGCATTTTATTCCTGCAGTTCGCAGATTTTGGAAATCTGTACTGATTAAAGCTAACTGAGCTGCACTTAAATCAGAATTTTTAAAAGATGCTAAGTTGTAAAGACGCAAAATTATTGTTACGTTTTCATTTTTTAAACTTTGTAACGTTACTAAGTTGATAGGTGCACCCTCTGAAGCAACGCTCCATGAATGCATAAAACCGCGCTCTGGGTTAGAGATCACATCGGTTGAGGCTTGATAGGTAATTTCACTAACCGTATCATCAACAACCTCTTTGTCTGGCTCGTTGTTGCTACTGCAACTTATGAGTAAGACAATAAAAAAAAGTAATATTAATTGATTTTTCATAATTTTATTTTTTTTTTGATTAACAAATGATTTATTTAATAATCATTTTTAATCCAATTATAAGGTTTTCTTTTTACCCATTGACCTCTTGTGAAATCCGGGAAATCCTGGGGTTCTCCATTATTTTCTATAGAGGCTTCAGAGAGTGGCGTTATGGCACTCCAAGCGGCCGCATCATAGGCATCTAATGGTGGTGCTACTTTTAGTTTAGCAGCTTCAACAAAGGCATGAATTACGAAAAAATCCATGCCGCCATGGCCTGCGCCATTAGCTAGATCACCGTATTTTTGCCATAATGGATGGTCGTATTTCTTTAACCAATCATCCGCCACATCCCATTGATGTGGTTCAGTTTTACCTTCAATGTGAATTCTATTTCCGTCATCTTCCCATAAACCATAAGCGCCTTGAACTCTAAAGCCCAATGAGTATGGTCTTGGTAAATTAGTGTCGTGCGAGATAATAATGGTTTCACCATTTGCAGTTTCTACAGTAGAAGTTACCACATCACCAAGCTTAAATTTTAATTTTGCATTTGGATGGTTCTCGCCCCCTACCTTAACAATATAGTTGTGCAATCCTACAGCTTTACTGGCATTAGATGTTAATGACAGAAAACGGTTTCCTCGGTTAATATCGCACATAGTGGCTATGGGTCCCACACCATGGGTTGGGTATATATCGGCATTTCTTAACAAGGAATGTTGTGTTCTCCATTTTGCTTCGGAAACACCTTTGTCTCCAAATTCGGCTCCTATATTTTCTGGGTTCACGCCATCATTAAATTTAATATGGCGTAAATCATGCTGGTAACCACATCTAAAATGGACCAATTCACCAAAAACATTTTGCTTAACCATATTTAGCACCGCCATAATATCCCGTCGGTAGTTTACATTTTCCAAAATCATTAAGTGCGTGCCCGTTTCTTCATGGGTATTTACCAAATCCCAACACTCTTCCATGGTGTTGGCTGCGGACACCTCTACGCCTGTATATTTTCCGGCTCTCATGGCGTCTTTTGCCATACGTGTATGCCATAACCAAGGTGTTGAAATAATAATGGCATCTACATTGTCCAGGGCCAGAAGATTTTTATAATCGTAATCATTTTTACCAAAAACAAGCGGTTTTTTATTTCCTTTTTGAGTAATCTTTTCTACAGCTAAAGATGTTCTTGCAGGGTCTATATCGCAAATGGCGGTAATAGTAACATCATTTCTCAACAATAAGTTATTCAAATGGTTAGTGCCACGTAAACCAACACCTATCAAACCGATTTTCAATTTTTCGGCAGTACCATTTATACTGTTCAATCCTAAACTAAAATTTGGCAGTAACGAGATGCCTGTACCTACAATGGCTGTTTTCTTTATGAAGTTTCTTCTAGATTCCATTATTTTAATTTTTCTTATATGTTTTTGAGTTTGAAAATAAAAGGGTTGCTTTTTTACGCTTTCAAAGATAAAACCAACCCTTTTCAACTAAACCAAACTAATTATAACCAGGATTTTGTAAAAATTTCCCTTTACCCTCGCTTATACGCGCTAAAGAAAATGGAAATAAGGCTTTGTAAGGAGCACTTTGACTTGCAACCCCATTTAAAGCGTTTGCATATTCGGTGTACTTGCCGTGTCTTATTAAATCTGCACGGTATTGACCGTTTTCGCACCAATATTCGTGAGACCTTTCTAAAAGAATCATCTTGTTAAAGGTGTCAATATCAGCATAATTGGCTAATAAAATTGGATTTAGTTTAGCTCGTTCTCTTACTAAATTTACCAAATCTATAGCTTCTTGATTAGGAACATTTGTTTTATTGGCAAGTGCTTCGGCTTTAGACAGCAACACATCAGCATATCTATAAATGATCATATCAACGGTGGTCAATCCAGAATTTCTATCGGCATCGGCATCAATTTTTAATGGAATAGGCCCCAACTGCATGACTGTACCAGGATTAGATCTATTATAGGTAATGCCATCTGTACCCACATATTCTGCAATGAGGTTTGTTTTACGAACATCATTAGCTTCAAAAGAATCATAGAATTTCCAAGAACTTTGTATGGTACTCCAACCCCCACGAACTGGGTAGTTTGATGGTAAAACCATGAGTTGCCATTGGTTTTCACTAGTGCCCGCATAATCTGCAGGTACAACAAACATAATTTCTTTATTATCTACTTGTGCTACTTTACTAAACATCCCTACATAATCTGGGGCTAATTGATAATAATTCATAGCCATAATAGCATTGGATTGCGTTTCAACATCTGCCCATCTTTTTTCATGAAGGTATAGCCTTATTAGCATCATTCTTGCCGTACCTTGACTAAATCTTCCATAGGCAGCATTGCCTGGCGCAGGTAAATTTACCGCAGCATCCAGCAAGTCATTTTCAATAAAAGATACCATTTCGTTATATTCCATCCTAGCTAATGGTGTTTCGGTTAAAGGATTTTTTAACACCTCTAATGGCGCTACCACTAATGGCCCGAACATATCAAACAATTCATAAGCCAAAAACCCTCTGGCACATTTTATTTCTGCAATCCCCAGTTTTTTTAAGTTTTCATTGACACTGGAATTTTCAATTCGATCTATACTTAAGGTATGACTGCTAATTTTGTTATAAAAATCATCATAGTAACGGGTAAAAGTAGACGACGCTTGGTTGTAACTATGTAAGGTTGCTTCCTGTTGTTGACCATAAGCGCCCTGCAAAATTTCTGTTGTCGCATCTAAGGTAAACATCACTCCTCTTTCTGAGGTAGAGTGAATACCGTTTGCCCACGAACCTCTTAAGGGATAATATGCTGCTACAACCAAAGCTTCTATATCTGCCTCTGATTGCGGAAAAATCGCTGGATTAATTTCATCGTAGTTTATGGACTCAAGTTCTGGACTACATGCCACGGACAGTGTAACCAGCAATCCCATTAAATAAATTTTAATAGTTTTCATATTTTATTTTTTTAAAATTTTAAATCTATACCTATCGTATATGTTTTAACGTTTGGATATGCGGCTACATACGCATCTGTTTCTGGGTCAACACCATCATAAGGTGTAATTACAAAAAGGTTTTGGGCATCTAACCTAAGTGCGGCATTGGTTATAAATTTACCCATCCATTCTGTTGGCAAATTGTATGACAATGACAGGTTTTGAAGCCTAACAAACCAAGCGTCCTGCAAAAAGAAATCGCCTGAACCATATCTCGTGAATCCAAAATGGGATGCCGGTCTTGTATTTGTTGGGTTATCTGGTGTCCATCTATTATAAACGTTTCTTAACGCATTACGCCCGTTTGTTGCAACTCCAATAGCAGTAACACCCAAAGCAAAATCCGTTTGATCTACTATTTGTCTTCCAAACATCCCATTAAAATGGAAGTTTAGTTTGAAGTTTTTATAGCTAATAGAGTTACTGAAACCTGCAATAAAATCTGGATCTGAGGATCCAAGCAATACAATATCGGCCTCATCAATAATACCATCTGGGGCACCGGTTGGTATAAATCTACCATCTGCATCAACTACTGGGTCTCCAGAACCATCTCTTTCAAATCCGTTGACATCTTTTAGTTTTATTTGCCCTGGAAATAAATCTGGCTGAGCAGGTACCACTTCGCCTATTTGCATCACACCATCTGATAAATAGGAGTATTGTGCACGAATAGGATCGTCCACATTTTGATATATTGCCGGTTTCCAATCTGGAGCCCTTTCTTTCCATCTATCTTTAAATTTAGAGAACGTAAAAGTACTCTCCCATTTAAAGTTTTCAGCATCTACATTAATTGTATTTAAAGTAAGCTCAATTCCCCTACTTTGGGTCGATCCAATATTTGCCCAAACGGTATTTATTTCGTTATAAGAATTAATGGGTTTTATTTGTAGTAAATCTGAAATTACCTTATTGTAAACTTCAAGAGATCCTGATAATTTACCTTTAAAAAACTCAAAGTCAAGACCAATATTTGTTTCCCTGGTAGTTTCCCATTTTAAATCTGGGTTTTCCAGTCTTGAAGGAAATACCCCAATCAGTATAGATTCATCTGGGTTCAAATAAGCTGGTTGTGCAAAATAGGCTGCAAAAGCGTTTGAGCCGATATCGGCATTACCGGTTTCACCATAACCTACCCTAAGCTTTAATTGCGATATATTATCGTTTAAGTTTTGCATGAAAGGTTCTCCGGCTATATCCCAACCAACAGCAACTGATGGGAAAATGGCGAACTTATTATTTTTAGAAAAAACACTGGAACCATCTCTACGTATGGTGGACGTCAAAATATATCTATCTTTAAAAACATAATTTAACCTTCCAAAATAAGATACTAAATTGTCTTCTTGTTTTGTTGAGCCTATCACTTTAGTACCTGCTCCAGCATTTAAATTATTCCATAAAAACGCATCGGTTATAAAATCACTATTTCCAGAGTTAGCACTTTCAGATCTGTATTTTTGTCTGGAATAGCCAACTAATAAATTAATATTATGGACATCATTTATTATTTTAGAATAGTTTAAAGTAAAATCAAACAACTCATCATTTTTTTTCTGATTCGCTATGGTTGCTTTACCATTTTCCAAAGCTCCCCAAAGTGTTGTTCTTGGTAAATAGGTGTTTCTACTGGTGTAACCTTGGTCTATGCCTACTTGTAACCTAGCCACTAAACCCTGCAATGGCTTAACTTCCATAAAAAAGTTACTAAGCGTTCTATCGATAACACCTTTATCTGTTATAGTAAGTAATGAAAATGGATTGGGTTCGAGTGCATTATCTGGATTTATTGGATAATTACCAAACTCATCAATAGCTTGTATGTGTGGGCCGTATTGTAAGGCTGATCTAATAAGACCTGAATTTTCAAATTGATTGCCCCCCAATTGGCTGTTTTCATTATTAATTCTACTCATGGTGAGATTCATACCAAAACTCACATAATCATTAAGTTTCTGGTCTAAATTGAATCGTAAAGAAGCTCTATCAAATGCTGAATTTTTCAAAATCCCTTTTTGCTCAAATAAGTTACCGGACAGATAATATTTAGTAGTTTCCGTTCCACCTCTTAACGACAGGTTATGCTGTAAAATACTTCCATCTCTGGTTACTAAATCAAGCCAATTAGTACCTTGTCCGGCATTATTAATTTGATCGTCTGAATAAAATCTTGAAAAAGGAATACCATTAACAGGGTCGGCAATAGCTTCTTCAAGTGTTCTGCTACTATAAGGAGATACTCTGTTTGTAAATTCCCAATTTTCTCTGGCAGCATCATTTCTTAATTGCATCCATTCTGGCAAGCTTAAAACATCAAAACTATTGTTATAGGCTTGGTATGAATATGATGAAGAATAATCAACTTGAACTTTTCCGGTTTTTCCTTTTTTAGTAGTAAGCAAAATAACCCCATTTGCGGCTCTTGCTCCATAAATGGATGTGGCACTGGCATCTTTCAATACTGATATTGACTCAATATCATTGGGGTTGAATGAATTTAAAATACTTTGAGTGCCCCCATCATATCTGTTTCCTGTACCTGGTTGTTGAAACTCAGTAGTAGGAAAACCATCAATAACTATTAAAGGCTGGTTACTGGCATTAATAGATCCAGCTCCTCTTATCTGGATATCTAAACCACCTCCAGGTTGTGCACTATTCTGAACAATTTGCAAACCTGAAACCTTACCTCTAAGGACATCGCCTACGGACGGTGAAGATGACAATATTAATTCCTCCGTCTTTACAGTCGAAATAGCACCTGCAACATCTTTTCTTCTTTGGGTGCCATAGCCAACCACAACAACCTCATCTAAACCTGTATTGTCTGTTACTAAAGTTACATTTATGGTTGACTTCCCTGCAATTGCTATATCTTGTGTAACAAAACCTACATAAGAAAACACTAAAGTGGATGCTCCACTTGAAACGGTAATTTTATAACCACCATCAAAATCCGTTGAGACACCATTGGTTGTTCCTTTAACCAAAACTGAAGCCCCCGGAAGTGGTATGCCTGATTCATCGGTAACTTTACCTGTAACCGTAATTTGTTGATTATTACCTTTCTCTATTTCTAAAGAATTATTTGAGTTCGACGCATAGGCATTCGCATTGACTTTTAATAAAAAGACAAGCAGTACCAATACACTTAACTTCATATTTAAAGCAAGTTTTAGTCCGTTCCTCTCTTTGCTGAGTAGCTTTATGATTTTTTTCATATTTTTGTTTGTGATTTATTAATTAGAGATTAAATTGAGTCACTTATTATAACCGGAAAATGCTGCAACATTTTTCGGTTTTTAAGTTAAGGTCTGTTAGAGTTAATGTTGTTTCATATGTTCATATTTATTGCTTTTTATTGGTCATCCCGGATAGCTATCGGGACTGTTCGCTATTAATCATTTCGTTGGGTGATAATGCTTTTAACATGCTCGTTTCATCATTCATTTTAGAGTTGTTTTTAGTTAATTTATTTTTGAGTTTTTTAAAATTAGATTTCCAGATTAAAAATTCTTTTTCTTTTATTCAATGACCAACCCAAACATGTAGCTTTATCGATCAGGTTGCTGATCATGGATAATCCCTTTTTCTATATCCATTTGTTGTTATTCATTAAAACTCCCATCTAACAAATGCTTCCATGGCAGCATAATGTGACAATCCTAGTTGATCATATAATTGGGCAGTTTCTTTGTTTCTGTCCTCGGCACGTTGCCAGAACTCCCTGCTGTCCGCTCCCTGAAAAACAACGCCGTCCTTTTGCGATTGATGCTTGAAAATCCCTTTTCGTTTTTCAAGTACTTGGTCCGGTCCCATGGGTACTGCCATTTCAATCTCATCAATGCCCCATTCTTTCCAAGCACCTCTGTACAACCATACCCAACAGTCTTTCATAAAGGGTTTGGTCTTTAATCTTTTTACCGCTTCAAAAACGGCATCCAAACATACTTTGTGCGTGCCGTGTGGATCAGCCAAATCGCCTGCAGCATATATCTGGTGTGGTTTTATTGCCTCAATAAGGGCCATGGTTATTTTAATATCTGCTTCTCCCAAAGGTTTCTTGTCAATGGTTCCTGTTTCATAAAAAGGCAACTCCATAAAATGGATTTGGTTTTCTGGCACACCAACAAAACGACAGGCAGCTTGTGCTTCCCCTTTTCTAATCAATCCTTTTATAAATCTTACTTGAGGAATATCTATCTCACTTGTTTTTTTGTTTTCAAGAAACTTTATGGCTTTTTTATAAATGGTTTCTGCTTCTTTACTTTCTATTCCGAACTTGTCATTATAATCACAAACAAAACTTGCAAATCGCAATGCCTCACTATCATCAACGGCAATATTACCCGAAGTTTGATAACCCACATGTACTTCGTGCCCTTGTTCTTGTAATCGTTTAAAAGTGCCACCCATACTAATGATGTCATCATCTGGATGCGGACTAAAAATCAGCACGCGCTTTTTTGCAGGTTCTGCACGCTCGGGTCTCTTGCTATCATCTGCATTCGGTTTTCCCCCTGGCCATCCTGTAATGGTGTGCTGTACCTTATTGAAAATTTTAATGTTTATATCGTATGCAGGACCGGAATCGGCAAGCAATCCGCTCATGCCGTTTTCAATATAATCGGCATCAGTAAGCATTAAAATTGGTTTGTTTAAATGAAGTGCCAATCCCAATACTGCTTTTCTGATCATTTTATCTGTCCACACAATTTCTTCAACCAACCATGGGGTATTGATTCTTGTCAATTTTGAAGAGGCTTCTTTGTCAAGGACGAAAGTGGCGTTGTTATGTTCCTGCAAAAACGAAGCAGGTACTTGGTTGGTAACCGGTCCTTCTGCTGATGCTTTAATAATATTGGCCTTTCCTTCTCCCCAAGCCATCAAGATGACCCGTTTGGCTTGCATTATTTTTTTAATACCTAAAGTAATGGCAGTTCTAGGAGTGCTGCTCAACCCTCCAAAATCGCCACTAGCAGCTACCCTTGTAATATGGTCCAAAGCTACCAAACGTGTTTTTGAATTTTGTAAAGATCCTGATTCGTTAAACCCAATATGCCCATTACCGCCAATACCCAATATCTGTAAATCGATACCGCCAACGGCTTTAATTTTGGCTTCATATTGGTCACAATAATTAGCTATCTCTTCTTTTGGCAAGGTCCCGTCTGGAATATGTATATTTTCTGGCAATATATCAATGTGGTTGAATAGCAACTCCTTCATAAAACGCACATAACTATTCACGGAATCTGGTTCCATAGGGTAATATTCATCTAAATTAAAAGACACCACGTTTTTAAAACTCAAACCTTCCTGTTTGTGCATACGCACCAATTCAGCATATAGGCTTTTTGGGGAAGAACCCGTTGCCAACCCTAATATACACGGTTGCTTTTGGGCTTGTTTAACCCTTATAAGATCTGCAATTTCTTTTGCAACCGCTTTTGATGCCGTAGATGAATTTTCGAAAACAACCGTTTCGATGTTCTCGAACCGTTTTTCAAAACCTGTAGCTTTATCAATGGTACTTTTTAACATTACTTTTATTAGTTTTTTTTATAAAATAGTTGACTTGATTTTATTCCATGTTAGTTTCAATAAATAGCCCGAAACTATCGCCACAAGCGTTAATGATATGGCATAGTTGTAATCGCCATAAATCCAATAGCCCGTTGCGAACATACAGCTGTATATTAGTACACAACCAAGAAGCATTGCCAATATTCCTGAAGGTACACTCCATGAAGCTTCAGAGTCTTTTATGGTAATATTACCAGCTTTCGCTTCATTAATAACCTTGGTCCATCCTGGGCCACCAGGTTGTATTTTTTTGTAAAAACCTTGCAATACTACTTTGCTTTCCGGTTGTGTGATATAGGTCGCTATTAACCATATAATTGTTGTTGTAAAAACGACTAAAGGATACTGCCAATAATCTTCGAAAACACCTGTTCCAGAATGAAATAGATAAGCACCCAGTGGTGTTAATTTCAATAAGATTGAAATAATGCCCGAGGCAAACATGGCAGTGATTTCACTCCAAGCATTGATGCGCCACCAGAACCAACGTAAAATAAAGATAAGGCCCGTTCCCGCTCCAAACACCAATAAAAGCTCGAACAATTGCAAGGCGTTCTGTAACCACAATGCCAATACGGCACTGAATACCATCAGGATCACCGTTGATAGCCTACCAACGGCTACCAATTGTTTTTCGGAGGCGTTTGGATTGATTTGTTGCTTATAAAAATCATACACAATATAAGATGAGCCCCAGTTAAGTTGGGTTGAAATAGTACTCATGTAAGCAGCAACCAACGATGCCAATACCAACCCGAGCAAACCACTAGGCAATTTGGTAAGCATGGCAGAATACGCTAAATCGTGCCCCAGTTTATCATTCGCTATGTTAGGAAATGCGTCTTGAATACTTGCTAAATCTGGAAACACCACCAATGACGCCAAGGCAACCAAAATCCATGGCCAAGGGCGTAAAGCATAGTGCATGATGTTGAAAAAGAAAGTCGCTCCGATAGCATGGTTTTCATCTTTTGCTGCCAACATACGTTGTGCAATATAACCCCCGCCTCCAGGTTCCGCCCCTGGATACCAAGAACTCCACCATTGTACCGACAATGGAATAATAAATAAGGTTATCAGTGCTTGTTTATCACTAAAATCGGGTAATATAGATAGTTTACCAGCTACATTTTCATTAGCCATAATGGCTTCAATACCACCAACTTCTGGTATATTTACCAAGTAATAAGCAGCACCAATGGCACCACCCATAGCCACAAAAAACAATACAAAATCGGTATAAACCACGCCTTTAAAACCACCTAATGCACTAAACACTACGGTAATCAATCCTGCACTTACCACTGTTACCCAAGGTTCAAGCCCGAGCATGATACCACCTATTTTAATAGCCGCCAATGTAACTGCAGCCATGGTAATAACATTAAAAATAACACCTAAATAAATAGCCCTAAATTTTCTTAAGAACTTTGCAGGTTGGCCGCCATATCTAAATTCGTAAAACTCAATATCAGTATTCACGTTAGATTTTCTCCAAAGCTTAGCATACACAAAAACAGTTAATAACCCAGTAAGTAAAAATGCCCACCAGACCCAGTTACCTGAAACACCGTGTGTTCTTACGATGTCTGTTACTAAATTGGGCGTATCGGTGGAGAATGTGGTTGCGACCATTGATACACCTAATAACCACCATGGCATGGTACGTCCAGAAAGGAAAAACTCTGAGGTGTCTTTGCCCGACTTTTTAGAAACATAGATGCCAATAGACAGCGTTACTGTAAAAAACAGTATTATCAATGTGTAATCCAATGTGCTTAAAGACACCATGCTCCTATTGTTTTATCGCTATAATTAAATGGTAAACTCTTTTGTTTGTCCGACTTTATTCCAATCCAATTCCGAATAATGTTTTTTCAAATAGGCTTTAACTTCCACTATATCTTCCTTTGCCGTTAAATCTGGCACATGTTCTGAAAAAGGAATTCCCAATGTTGTTTTTGGGTAGTCGCTAATCATATTCAAAAGCACCGTTGGTAATTCCTTTTCATCTCTTTCTGGGTGCACGGGACAATTTTTTAAATATGGATACAAGACTTCTCCATTAAATTTAAAGGCATTCATGCTTACGCGTATTTTACCTTCAACATCTTTAGATTTGCTTACTTCTTCTTCTGAAGGTTTTTCAACAATATCCAACAGGTAATTTGCGTCATCTAATTTCGCAACAGCAAAACGGGAAATTCGTTCCTCAGGGAATTCCAAAGAATCGCGATCATAACTTATAAAAGCATTAGGGCTTTTGGTTGACCTTAAAGCAAACAAGGCTTTAGAAGAATATAAATTATCGCTATTGCATACCGAATAAAACTGGGTGTTCAATTCCGGGTACTGCTCCACAGCTTGGAACAATGCGTCAGCGGTACCAAAAGGTTTTACTCTATTGTTTGGAATATATTGAATGGCAAACGAAATGTTTAAACCATTAAAGTCGTTGTCTTTTTTCTTGTTACCATAGAACTCTTGGAAGAGCGTTCCTTTCTCACTGATAATGATATAAATGTTCTTATAACCAGCTTCTTTGGCATTATAAAGCAAATAATCCAATAAAGGTCTCCCATGGGGACCAACCCCAATAAGCCCTTTGCTTCTTTCATTGGCTTGTGCTATTTCAGCTTCCGTTAAATTATTGGCATGCGTTTCCTTCTTCATTCTAGATGAAGCACCACCTGCCAATATTATTAAATTACTATGCATATTATGAAACGTTTACTGTTTTTAATGTACTCACTATCCTTGCACCGGGATCTACAGATACTTGATAAGCATCTTTTGCTCCTGATTTTTTAATATGGTCTATAATTTGCTGTTCTTTTCCTAGTGGCGCTAAAACCACAATGCTTCCGCCGCCTCCCGAACCAACTATTTTAGCCCCTAATGCTCCTGCATTTAAGGCAGCGTCTATCATATCATCAATTTTTGGAACCGTTATTTTCAATAAATTTTTTAATACGTTATGATGGGCACTCATTAATGTTCCTATTTTTTTTATATCCGGGGAAGGCTTTTTAAATTCCAAATAGGCTTTTTTTGTGATTTCATGATTTAGAACTGCCGCCGAAAAGTAGTTTTGAAGACTGTCTGGAACATAATTTAGATAGTTTTTCAAATCACTTTCTTGCGCATATTTTATATCGAAATCTTTTAGCTCTTTTTTTACTGAATGGATGGCAAGCCATGTTTTTTCTTTTAATTCTTTTAAAAGCCCAACGGTTTCTTTGGGAATGCCAGATTCACCAATTATGATGCCATGTAAAGGTGTGTTTATGGTATCATAGGAGAAATTGTCGCCAGTTTCTAAATAAAGAATATTGCCTAAACCTATACTGTATTGGTCCATTTTACCTCCAGGTGCCCCTTGCTCCACAACTTCAGCTTCATAAGCTATTTGCGAAATAAATTCCGGGGTCACTTTTACATTAATACCAAAAGCTTCTATTAAAAACTGAACCCAAGAAACCACTAAAGCTGATGAACTTGATGTCCCTGCGTTAATTGGCAAATTACCCGAAATTCTAATGTCATATCCTTTATTTGGAATGCATCCATATCGTTTTAAAACTCTTAAAGCAAATAATAGATGATCGCCTTTTTCTATGTGATAAATTTCTTTGTCTATGTCGAAAACTCTTTTTTCATTGATATCCGGTTTGTCGATATTTAAAACCCTCGACCCGTTTTCAACAGCCTCCAGTTTAATATTTCGGCTAATGGCACAAGCGATAATAGGAAGCCCTAAATAATCTTGGTGATCGCCAAACAGACATGTTCTTCCGGGTGCTATCGATATAATTTTCTTCATAAAAAACAAAAAGTATAATTATCTTAAAATCAGAGTTTTAAAATCATTTTTTTAATGAAATTTATACTCATGTTAAATTTAAGTTAAGCGAATATATTCTTTTTTTTTAAATAAAAAAAGAGAATATACAAAAAATGTGTTCGAGAACACTAATATTTTGTTCTCGAACACATTTTTTAGGGAATTTGTCTATAAGTTTTATATATTTGTTCCTTATGAAAATATACACCATAAAAGATATTGCAAAACTTGCCGGAGTTTCAAAAGGAACGGTGGATAGAGTATTGCACAAGCGAGGTAAAGTATCTGAAAAAGCTTTAGAAAAAGTAAATAAAATACTTGAAAAAATTGACTATCAGCCCAATCCAATAGCAAGAAACTTAAAAAACAACAAAATCTATCAAATATGTGTCATACTTCCAAATCCAAATGAAGACGCTTTTTGGAGCCCCTGTGTTGAAGGTGTTAATGAAGCTATTGAAGAATTTAAAGCTTTTGGGGTTTCGATAACTCTATATTTTTACAGTCCCACTAGTACAAAATCTTTTTTTGATATTAATAAAGAAATATTAAAAACCAGTCCAGATGCCGTTTTGTTAACACCTCTGTTTCACAAGGAAAGCATTGAGGTGTCTAAAAAATATGCTGAAGCCAATATCATAGTTAGCACTTTCAACAATAAAATTGAATCCAATCAAATTGGAAGTTTTGTTGGACAGGATTTATTTCAAAGTGGTCGTGTTGCAGCTAACTTGATGCACATGGTTGTTCAACCCCAATCAAAAATTGTTATTGTACACATTGATGAGGTATTCAATAATGCCATACACATGCAAGAAAAGGAAAAAGGCTTTAGAAATTATTTTGAAGAATTGCTTGGTGCAAAATATGACGTATTAACGCTTAACGTAGTTCAATCAGAATTGGGCAAATTGCTTCCAGAATTTTTAAACTCACAAAAAAATGTTTCAGGTATATTTGTTACCACTTCCAAGGCTTATAAAATTGTAGAGACACTTCAGTACATTGATTATAAAAACGTGAAAGTTATAGGTTATGATTTGCTGTCGAAAAATATTGGCTTTATGAAAAATAAAAAAATTGATTTTTTAATCCATCAAAATCCAAAAACCCAAACGTATCTTAGTTTAACTTATTTGGTTGAATACTTTCTATTTAGTAAAGACATACCTAAACAAAAATTATTACCAATTGATATTGTAAATTCTGAAAACTTAAGTTCCCATATACAAAATTAAATAGATTCTAATTTTAGAATCCCAAAAGATGACGGTGTATGAAAATTTGGTGTTTCTGTTTTAGGGTCTACCCAAGTTATCCAAACGGGGCTATAAGTCGAGTTTTTTGTTTTATAATATTTTGCTCTAAAAATTCCTGTTTCAATTTTTCCGTTGTTCAATAAATTTAAATTCTTTAAAGAAACGATACTTATTTTGCCTTCAACGGTAAACCCTTTTTTGTTAATATGTGATTTTACCAGTAAATCTGGTTTTGGCCACTTCCAATCGAGGTCAAAATTTTTATTGGGAAAAGCTTTAAAATCCATGATTCTAGGTGTGGGATCCATTTCTAAACAATAATATGGACTTATATTAGCATCGGTTCTAAAAAAAAGTTCTACCCTGTCTGAAATATCTATGCTTTTAAAACCGGTATCTGTATTATCTATATGCATAGTATCGTCAAAAACATGAAAACAAAAATATAAATAGTCTTTATCCCATAGAGCTTTAAACTCCGTTTTAGTATCTGGCATCACTTCCCAAGGTGAAGAGAAATCAGTTAAAATATTAGCTTTATTCCAAAGAATGGAATCGTCTTTACCATTAATAGTAAGTTTTTTAGTTGGAATTAAGGCTACTTTATAAATTTTCATTAGGCAAATTATAAATTATTTGATAGGAATAGGAAACCCATTACTAAATAAAATAATTAATAATTTAATTCGCAATGATTTTCTAATAAATATATTCTCAATCATTGTTGTCCAGTAAAAGAATCAATAACGCTACGCTAGAATATAGAATCAAGACTTGTTTTTAACTAACTGATAATCAATTTAAAATAGTTTTATAATTTCAGAAATCCTATATATATATATATTGTTTTTTCTGAAAGCAACGGGTGCATCTTAAAAAAATATTTAAATCTATACCCAATCTATAGTTCGGATTGTTTTACAAATTTAAACCGGACACTATTGATTCTCAATCTTAGTTTTGCATAGAATATGAAGCCATGTGGTTTTGGATTTAGATTGAATAAATGGGTTGAAATAAAGTATTACAGACTAGAAAATTATATTTTATGAGATTGGTTTATAATATAGAGGTATGCCTCCTATGCTAAGTTGTCAATTAATACTCCTTTATACCACAAAAAAGTCCGTTATCTACTTTTGGCGATTGCAAAAAAGGTGTTAACCAAATGCCTTTAACCCCTCAGTTTTGAATATAATCCAACTTGGATATCAATCCTATAAAATCACTATAACCATCACCATTGCTATCTTTATAACTGGGCATATAAATTTCATAGAATACGGTTTCTTTCCATCAGGTTTTTTCCAGATCTATAGTTTTTTTATTAGTACAGGAAAACAACATAAATACAAATAAAATGAATAGGATAGGTTTAAGTAACATCATTAATGTGTTGATTTTCAAAAATTATTTGTAATAAAAAATGTATTTCTATTTTTTAAAGTCAGGATCCATTTCTGGTGTACGCAAACCTACAACTTCATTTGCCATGAGTATAAACACGTTCCAACTTAAGCCTCGTGTTGATTCCCACCAAGAATCAGTTGTTGTCCATTTTGTCGGAATAAATTCTTTACTATAAGGCCAGCTCGGATTAAGATTAATTTCTGCCCATGCCCGATTTTCCATCAACGGTTTTGCCTTTTTCCATCCATGTTTTAGTCCAACTACATACCCAGAGTATTCTGCACGCAACCAGCTTCCGCCATTGTAATAAAAGCCATCTCTTGCGCCATCTTTATAGTTAGCCTCCCCAAATTCCCTGAAAGGCTGATAATTAGAAGTTAAATAGGAGTAGCCTTTTTCATCGTCTGTTAATTTGATAATTATTGGTGCCGTTGTGCCATATTCCGGATGGGGTGAGTTTGGCACTTTATTTAATATGGGCATTTGCTCCAAATGATTGATCACCATGTCATCAGTTAGCATGGGTTCACTAAATAACCATAACGAAAAAAATTCCGGTTCTAAATCGGTCATCGTAATCACATCCGGGAAGTCTCTATCGAATACTAAATGTTTGCGTTTGACATCATAAAAATCGAGATATCCCGCTATAGCTTTTTGGATATAGGTCTCTGAGATATCATATCCAAGTTCCTGAATGGTTTTTAACGCAATGGCAAATATCCCTTGATTTACTGCCAGTTTATCTGTTTTAGGCTCATATTTATTAATATCGATTTGACTCAATGTGAAATGGGATTTACAGATACCATCTCTATCTTCGTCAAATTCATTTAACACATAGGCAACTGCTTTATCTATCTTCTCTTTTGGCAGCGTAACACCAAAACGTCTTTTATTCAGCATGGCCCAAATTAAAAACTCAATGGTAGCCTCATTATCTTTAGCTTCAATAGTCCCCATATATGGTGTTATGATAGTAGCTATTGCCCCTTTATTATTTTGAGTCTTCGCCCATTGTTCCCAAATTTTTAGATTTAATTCTTTATTGTAACTTGAAACTATAGAGAAAAACGAATCCCGATTGTACATATCAGGTGCATAGTTCATATTAGGCACATTCAAAGGCGTAAAATCATTTATAGAAGTAATCCATGTTAACATGTTGAAATTTGCATACAACATTTTTTCAATCAATGTTCCTTTAAACCCTTTTCCTTCAGCTAAACGTGATTGAGAAGACATCACAAAATCGTGATGATTTGTCCAAGGCTCAACAAATATATAGGTTGTTTTTGTTGCCTTTTCACCCATATTCATTTTATTATATGGCTGTTTTTCAGGTTGGTGTTCAACAATTTGCAAATCCTTAATTTGAATACTACATTTTTTTCCGGATTGTGATCCAACAAACATAGAGACACTATCATGCTCTATATACGGAACCATAATACTTCCTTTAAAAAGTGTCCATTCATTTTCGTTTATGGGAAATTGATCAATATACTTGATTCCATGTTCCAGTTCCACAGTTTTTACACCGTTTTTATTTCTAAAAAGTTTTACAGCAGTTGGAGAATTTCCTTTGGCAAGAAAGGACACTGTATATATTTTTTGATCTGTTAACGGCGTTACAAATTCAATTCCAGTACGGCTGGACGGTTCACATTTAAGAGTCATTAGCCCATATTGCTTTTCAATATCTACTTTGCCAACTTTTTGAAGAATATCGTCTAGTTTTAAAACTGTTTCTTTCCCAGCATCCAAATTGTACATTTCACCGAATGTTTGTTGGATATATTCTTTTCCGTTAGCTCTATCCGCCAAGGTAGCAACAGAAACCAATTCTGGATCAGGAAGTTTTCTCATGCCTACAAAGCCACCTCCATGACCATTAAAACGACGACGCGTCGTTCTGGTATAATGGTTTTTATAACCGGCATCCATTAAAAAACCAACTAATACATTATTTGAGGTTACAAAACCCGCAGAAGGATACATTTCATGAGAGAAACCTCCTGGAAAATTATCGTGTTCAAACGTCACATATTTTGAAGGAGTTTCAGCTGGTTTTGAAGTTTCTTTTATTGTAAAATATAAAGTTGGCATCCCCGACTGAAATAAATCAACCGTTTTTTTAATTACATGTTGATTTATCACCTGGTATGTGACCGTAATAAATATGTTCAAATCAAAATCTGATAAATAAGTTTCTCTTGATAATTTTACAAGATTTTCATTACCTGTCCACTCAGAACCTTTCCAAGCAGCAATTTCAGAGATTTCACTTAAATCTAGATTTGCTGCTTTCAATGAAAGTTCTTCCGTATTATGAATCAATAATTGGCTGCCACTATAGATATCTACACTAAAACCTTGATCCGTATTTCCAACTACCTTTAGATTGATATTTTGACTAAAGATGCTGGTTCCAATGAAAAAAAACAAAAGATAAATTTTACACTTGATATTTTTAATCCGCATTTTTATTCTTTTTTTTATGAGATTAGAGCACCTCAACTTAATTACAACTTTTTAATCTGTGCTGGAATATCTGTAATCAATAATTATATTATTGGCATATAATTTTCCGTCTTTTTCTAAAATTTCAGCATTCTGAGGCACTAAAATCAATAAAGAAGAATTTTCCTTTTCAACCTTGAAAGTAAAACTACCTGATACTTTTTTAGCAATAAAAGCCCTTTGAACAGCATCATAAATCTTTAATTCTTGTTCTCCTGTTGAAATTGTTACTTCCTTAATTTCTGGGTTTGGATTGTAAAATAAATACGATGGATAGGCTTTATTTTTATAAAAATCAGTCGCTAACAAATCCAATTGCAAGATATTATCAACGTTGGTTTTTGATATAATGGCACCGGCAATTCCCACATGCCCACTTCCATAAACACTGAACTGGGACACTTTGGGGTTGTCTTTGTTCCAGTGCATGCCGTCGCCTATGGCAATTGGCGCTTTTAAATCTAAATATAACCCTTCCGCTTCATAATGGGAACTTTTTATAAGACCTTCATAGGCAATAACACCTTTGGTATGTTCTTTTTCCTCAGGAATGGTTTGATGCTCATCGGGAATTTCATAGGGGTAAAATAACCGTGATGCATTGGCGGCGTTCAACATCCATTTTCCAATGGCATTTGCATAGCGTTGGTCGTATCTAACCATGGGCACCAATGGCCACATGGTATCATAGGTATTCATTAAAAACCCAAAACCACCGTGATCAACAGTACTTCCAACAATTCCAGAAACATCGTAACCGTTCCAATTGCCAACTAGAACTCCCCAACCTTCACGACAAACTGAAGTGCCATCAAAAGTCCAATTTAATATTTTTGAAATGTCATAGTTGGTTCCTTGTTCTGCATTCATTCTTGCGCCAACATAGGCCCCAAAAGGCATCAATATTTCATAAAACCTATTCTCTTTCTGATTTAACAGGGCTTCTAATGATGATTTGGCCCCTTCTAAATATTTTGGTTCCTGAAATTTTTGATAAGCAGAATACAACACATAGGCATGACCCGCAGCAACATCTTGTTGGGCACAAATCCAATTTTTTGTGGGCTCCATAGTGGCATAGTTAAAAAAGGAGTAGTCATAATCTCCATTTAATACCAAATTAGCCTCATAAAATTTATCCGCAACAGAATGAAGAATTGGTTCGTAGCCTGTTTCATTTGGATAGAAATCAGCAACGGCATAAAACATCACATTTGGATACACATCATACCACCAGTCTCTGGCATACCCGCCTCCTAATTGCGCTACTTCAGGAGAGGTATTATTCATGATGATATTCCATTTTGTCTCGGAATTAAAATAATTTTTTAGCATACCCACATAATCTTCGCCGTTCTGGTTCGATTTGTCTATGCCTACCAAACTGGCTCCCAACACAGAGCCAATGCTCGCCAAAGATTCATGGAAAATACCGTCGTAATGCTCTATTCCCTGCCTTACATCGCCCATTGCTGTATAAATTCCGTATGTTTCTTGATCAAAATTTTTTCGGGAATTGTCTTTCCAGATCAAAGGCCAATATTTTCCGGTTTGGTTTGGGTCGTACACCAAGCTATCATAATCCTTTGCCATCTGGTTGAAATCGATAATTTTAAATGGTTTTGGTAAATTGGGCATGGAATCAATCCGGCTTAAATGAAGTTGATCGACCGGATGCTCTATGATAAATTTTGATGGTTCGGTTTTACATGAATAAAAACCCAAACCAATCAATAAAACTATGATGTATTTCATTATTCTCATCTGTTAACCTGCTTTTTATTGGACTGTTGTAACCTCTATGGCATCTATATTTTGAGTGCTAATGCTTTTAGTCGCCAATGTTTCACTTTCTAATGTGTCTTGTTGTTTTAAAAGTTGTTTGGCAATAACTATGGAAAGCAATTGAAATATTCCTATAATCAATAAAGCATATCTTAAAGCGATATCCGTGTTTATAAAAAACGCAATAACCAAAAAAGTACCGGCACCGATAAAACGACCTACAAATAGTCCGAATTCATGGTTCAAAATATATGAAAATTCATTTCTGTTTTCAATTTTTGACAACACATCGATGACCTTTAACTGAATAGGGAAATAGGCAATATCCAAAACTGGTCTGGCAATTAACAACAAGAACATAAATAAAATGACACCGGTTGTATTGAACAACAAACCATTAAAAAAAGAAGCAAGGAAAAAACATATCAATCCAACACTAAAAATAATTAAGCGGTGTTTAGGCTTTGAATATTTACCCAAAAGGAGCATGATTACGGCCGCAATAACAGCTCCTATGGAAATAGCAGACCCTAAAGCGCCTTCAGAATTAAAAAATTTCATCATCAACATGGCAGGTGCCGTAACTATAAAACCTTGTGCCAACCCTTTTAACACTGCCAATTGAAGCATTTTTTTCCAAAGTCTGTGGAATTTAAAATATAAGAACTTTTCACTCTTTGGTTTTTCATAGGTTCCAAAATGGAATACGATAGATGCTAATATGGTGATTCCAAAAACAACCATGGTTATTACCCTATATGCTGAGTTAATACCCTCATTTGCCAGATCCCCTTCCCCTTCTCCGCTTATTAAAAACCATCCGATAAGAACAGGGACTGTTGATGCTATAATGGTATAAATAAACGTTTCCAGACCATAATAAAAGTTCCGGGTTCGGTCTTTTGTGGTTGCCAATACCAAATAATCCCTGTTTGCCCAATACAGCCCAAAAGACATGCCCATAATCAAACCTGCTCCTATCAATCCAAAATAATTGATTTCATCCAAAGACATCATAAACACCATGGAAACGCCACTGAGCAGCATGCCCAAAGAGAACAATCTTTTGATATTTATTTTATTCAATAAATAACCATTGATAAAAAATGTAATGGGAATACCCACATAAATGGCCAATTGATATAAAATAACCTTGGAAGGGTCGTTTGAATTTCGCATGATATATGATGCCACGAAAATATCTATGACGGGTAATACAAAAGCATAAATGGTATTGGTGATTATTAATATTTTTGCACTCCTTGTAAAATCCTTTAACCCTACTTTTGCTAAATCTATCATTATTGTCCCAGTGATTTTAATATGTCATTAATTGAAAAGTTGGCCAAACACATATGTTCATCTGATGCTCCATAATACATTTTGATGGTGTCACCATCAACGATGTGGCCGTTGGTAAAAACTACGTTCCCGAAAAAACCCGTTTTTTCGTATGTTGCAATAGGCTCCATAATAGGTGCCTCTGAACGTGCAACTACTATTGAAGGATCTGCTAAATCCAATAAAATAGCACCTAAGCAGTACCGATTGGCTTCTGTAGCACCATGATAAATTTCCAACCACCCTTTTTCAGTTTTAATAGGAGCCGCACCAGCACCTAACCGTTTACTATCAAACTTTCCTTTTCTTGTCTTTGCTATACATTTATGATTGCCCCAATGCACACTGTCTGGTGATTCTGAAATCCAGATATAATTCCCTCCTAATTCTGGGCTGCTCGGTCTATGCAAAGCGTAGTATTTTCCATTTATTTTTTCTTCAAAAATGGCGCAATCCTTATTGTGTGGACTGAAGATCATGCCCTTCTTTTCAAAATTTTTCCAATCTTTGGTAGTCCTTAACCCAACGCCTACGCCATTTGGGGACACCATGGTATAGGTTAAATAATAGGTGTCTTCAATTTGTGAAACCCTACAATCTTCAATCCCATAACTTTCATAGTCGCCTTCTCCAAAAAGTGACGGGTAATTTTTGTCTTCTTTGAATGTTATTCCATCATCGCTAAAAAGCAAACTAAGGTGGGATATGGTTGTTAAATAATCTCTGCCATCATAACTGATAACCCTGGCATCGGACGCATCCAGTTTTGGGTCATTCAACTTAAAATCCAAAATTTCCACTTTACCAGAATCATTGTAAATGGGCACGGACATGACACCTTCTTTTTGCACCGTGCGTTCTGCCACCCTTACCAAAAGTCCTGTTTTTCCATTAAATTCAAACACGCCCGGATTCAGCAAACATTCAATAATCATGTTTTCAGTACTGGGTTCTAAATCTTTGGGAGACAATAAGGGGTTTTGTTTATATCGAATTGCAATATCTGGCATATCTTATTTAATTTAATATTTAAGGATAAAAAGAACATCGTTTTTTTAGGGCTTGTTAAGAAATAACCTATACATTTTGACTTGCTCTTTTGCACATTAAGGTCGTTAAAAAGCCTCGTTGTAGCTAAGGCTATGGCTGTGTTTTTCGCCTAGCTAATACACAAAATAGCGGCGTCAATTCTGCACACTTTATTTCTTAACAAGCCCTTAGCAACCATAAAAAAGAGAAGTAGCAATTATTAAAACAACTACTTCTCTACAAACTAAACTAAACTAAACTCAAACTAAACTAAAATCTTTTAAAAATTTCTAATATCCCGGGTTTTGGGTAATAGTTCCTCCAGATTTATCAACTTCTCCTTGAGGAATTGGATACACATAATTATGGTCCTGAAAATTTCTACCTAGAGCTGTAAGTACTGTTTTTGCAGTTCCCCATCTTTTTAAATCGTTAAATCTTTGAGATTCAAATCCTAATTCAACTCTTCTCTCAGACATTAACCAACCTTTTATTTGAGATGTATCAGTTGAACTTGGCCTGTCCAATAAAGTTCCAACAGGAGTTATTGAACCGTCTGCAGTGGTAGTAGTTCTTGCTCTTGTTCTTACTTGATTTATAATTGCAATAGCTCCTGGATAGTCTCCTGTTTCGTTCAATGCCTCCGCTTTCCAAAGTAAAACGTCAGCATATCTTATAAAAATTTTATTGCTTGGAGCATCGTCATTTCCTTTAAAATCACCAATAGTATTCCCTAATAATTTTGAAACATTCTGATTGGGAACATCAACAGTATACAATAGTCTTGGGTCATTTGCTTCAAAAGAATTAATAAAATCAGCACTAGGAGCTATAAAACCCCAACCAACTAGAGCACAAAGTCCGTTACCGTTTCTAGGATTTTGATCAGAAATATGATCATATGCAAAAATAACTTCGTTATCTGCAAATTCCTTAGTGACATCAAAACTATCAAAATAATTAGCATTTAGACTATAAAAACCAAGTGCATCAAGTTCTGAAATTGAACTAAGTACTGTGCTCCAATCTTCATTAAATAAAGCTACTTTAGCTTCTAAAGCAATCACCGCCCCTTTTGATACTCTCCATTTCTCAGCTGGATCAGCATATTTAACATTTGGCAACAAAGTTTTAGCTTGAGATAAATCTGATTTTATTTGAGTAGTAATATCTGTTTTAGGCACTCTTACTGCTACATCAAAAGCGTCTTCAAAGGATAATAGCGGATTAAGTAATAATGGCACATCACCAAAATTATTTGTTAAATCAAAGTAGTAAAAGGCTCTTAAAAAATAGGCTTCCCCTAGTAATTGATTTTTACGCGCATCGCTTATTCCAACTGCTTGTGTTGTTTCGGGATTCGTTAGATAACTAATAGCTAGATTAATTCTGTTTATACCTTCATAATCATAAAGCCATATGCCATTAAAGCCTCCGTTAGCAGCTGTAAAACTAAAATCACTAAATTCATCCATCCAGGCCTGATCACCATCCGGATTCCATTTCTTATTCATATCATTAGAAGCAATGTCATGTAAAATAAAATCATTTCTAAGTACTGTTCCATCATCCCATCCCCATTCACCGATAAGGTTTAAGGTACTAGCTAGAAGCTGGTATGAAGATTTTACGGAGGATTCTAATGTGTTTATTGTTGGACTTGCATCAATTTGATCTAATGTTAGAAGCCCTATTGGATCTTTTGTTAATTCATCATTACAACTTACAAAGGCTGTAATAGTGAATATAAAAATAATACTTTTATATATTGTTTTCATAACTAGTGTTTTTTTAATATTAAAACTTAACATTTACTCCGAATAAAACTGATTTTGACGACGGATAAGTTCCTCTATCCATTAAATCTGTAGATTCTGGGTCTAAACCGGTATAGTCTGTTGACGTAAATAAATTTTGTCCAGATACATAAAGACGTATATTTTGAATTCCTTTTAGTGAATTTATATTATACCCTAGTTCAACATTTTTAAGACGTAAATAAGATGCGTCTTCTACAAAAATACTAGACACTTTACTGCTTCCATTGTCCTCAAAAGCAACTCTTGGTATGGTATTGCTGCTTCCTGCACCATCCCATGCACCTAAAATATTTGTGGTATAATTAAATGGACGTGTGTCATAATCCAGAATTTGTTTTCCATCATTATATCTATCTACACCTTCAACACCTTGAAAAAGGAAAGAAAAGTCGAAATTTTTATAAGATGATGAAAATGAAAATCCGTAGGTGAGATCTGGTATTGAGCTACCAAGAAATTTTCTGTCATCAGAATTTATTATACCATCATTATTTATATCGTCAAATTTAATGTCCCCTGGTTTTACGCTCGGATTTAAAGTACCACTTAAATAACTATCTATTTCTGCTTGAGTTTGGTATATCCCAATCATTTTATAACCATAGTAAGCGTTTAATGGTTGACCAACTTCAGTTCTTGTAACTTGCCCAATAAGATTTGGTACATTTGGATGCAACTTTTCAACTTTATTAATTAACGTTCCCATGTTTGCATTTATACCATATTTGAATTCGTTATCTGAATTTCTATAGTTTACAGAAAGCTCAAATCCTTTATTACTGACTTTACCGGCATTTACAATTGTGGGAGCAACATCACCAACGATACTTGGTAAACCAATAGGCAATAAAATATCTGATGTGTTTTTTACAAAATATTCTGCTGATATGGCTAGTTTATTATTAAAAAAGCCCATGTCAACTCCAATGTTTGTTGATTCAGAGCTTTCCCATTTTAAATCCTCATTCCCATATCGATTCACAACAACTTTTCCATCTGTTTGACTAATTAAAGTTAAATACGCATAATTGTCAATCTCTTGATTTCCTAATTTTCCCCAACCGGCTCTTAATTTTAAATTAGATAACCATGTAAGATCTTTTAAAAAATCTTCATCAGAAATTTTCCAACCTGCAGAAATAGAAGGAAAATATCCCCAACGGTTCTTTTCGGAGAAACGTGAAGAAGCATCCGCTCTCAAGTTTGCCGTTACCATATATTTACTGTCAAATACATAAGATCCTGAACCAAATAGAGAAAACAAGGTCCATTCTGAAGCACTTCCGCTATTCCATAAATCAACTGGTCCTGTACCTCCATAATCCAAATATCTAAATGTATCATCCGTTATATCAAAACGCGATCTACTTGCACCAATTGAAGATGCGTAGTTACTAATAAACTCCGTACCAACCAATGCGCTTATATCATGCTTGTTATTTATAGTTTTATTATAATTTAAGGTATTATTAAAAGTAATGGTTCTAGCTTCCCCTCTTTCTTCATTCAAATTATTTGGTCTGTTTTGTCTGCCCAACCCTTGGTCTGTAGCATTGCCTCCACCGTCATCATCACCAAAATTTTTACCAAATGTTTTGTTGTGAATAAAAGATAAATCCACGCCAACATTTGTTCTAAATTTCAGCTCTTTATTCTTTAAGAAGGCATATTCGGCATATACATTTCCAAAGGTCCTAAAATCTTTTCTTACATCATCTGTAAAATAGGCAAGTGCAATAGGATTTGAAGACCATTCATATTTATCGCTTTCCCAGCCACCATTGTCTCTATCATTATTTAGGTAAAATGGCAAATCTGTAAAAGGATCTCTTTCAGAATAGGTTGGATCATTAACGTCTTTATAAACAGGAATAACAGGTGGTCTTATTAACGCATGTCTAATAATTCCTGGTGCGTCTCCTTTTGAAGACAGTTTATCTTGTGTGGCATAAGATAATTGAAGATTGGTTCCTATTTTTAATCTATCAGTTAAATCAGCATTGATATTGGTTCTGTAATTTATTTTTTTGTATTTGTCGTTGTCAAATATTACAATTCCATCTTGACCATAATACCCTAATGACATTAAAAATTGAACTTTATCGCTTCCTCCACTAGCTGTAAATTGTAAGTTTTGCGATCTTCCTGTTTCAAATAATTCATCAAGCCAATTTGTATCAGCAAAATCCGACCTGCCTTTATCTGCAGTATAAGGATTAGTCCCTGTTCTATCTGAATTGTTCCATGCCTTTTCCACCGTATTCATATATTGTTCGGCATTTAACATCTTAGGAAGATTAGCAGCATTGTGAATTCCTGTCCAGTATTCTATATCAAAACTTGTTTTCCCAATAGCTCCACTCTTGGTTGTAATTAATACAACCCCTCCAGATGCTCTTGAACCGTATATTGCGGCGGCGGATGCGTCTTTAAGAACTGTTATTGTTTTAATATCGGCTTGGTTTAAAAAATTAATATCTCGTGAAGGGATACCATCAACTACATATAAAGGATTATTGTTTCCAATAGTTCCTTCTCCACGAATACGAACTTCAACGGGATCTCCCGGCGCTCCTGTACTTGATGTTACCTGAACCCCTGCTATTTGACCTTGTAATGCCTGTGTAACATTTGTGACCCTTGTTTTTTCCATATCTGACATATTTACAATAGAAACCGCTCCTGTTAGAGTCGATTTTTTTCTTGATGAATATCCAACAAGCACCACTTCATCTAAAGCCTGGGAGTCTTCAACCAATACAACATCAACCACAGTCTTTCCGTTAACGGAAACTTCTTTGGTTGTATATCCCAAAAAGCTAAACACCAAAATAGCGTTTGGATCTACATTATCGATGGCGTAGTTACCATCAAAATCGGTCACAGTTCCTTTTGAGGTGTTTTTTACAATAATATTGACCCCTGGAATGGCACCATTACTATCCGAAACGTTACCTGTGATCGTTTGGGCAAACATGGTTCCACCCAATAGTACTGTACCTATTAGTAATAGGTTATGATAAATATGTTTTTTCATAATAAGAGGGTTTTTAATGGATTCATAATTTGAGTAGTTTTTTTCATAATTCTAAATTGAGTGAATTGAGTTAGTTAATGCTTTTTATATGATTATGTGATTAAAAAATCATTTGATAAAGGTATCTAGGAGACATAGCAAACAGTGTACACTATTTCATCAAAAGTGTACACTAACCACTAATTACCCTGTTTTAAGGCGGTTAAAATGTGTTATTCGTGAATTATTCTTGAATTATTTGTGATTTGATAATTTTTGGGGGTACTGCCATACATTTTTTTAAACTCCCTGTAAAAATAAGATCTGTTATTAAAACCTGATTTATAACACACCTCTGAGACTGTAAAATTACTTTTTCGTAATAATTCGGCAGCATACTTTAGCCTTATGGTCCGAATTAAATCTCCAGGAGAAAAACCAAAACTCTGTTTAATCTTTCTATATAATTGTGAATTGCTAATTCCTAAATGTTCTTCAATAAATAGGCTTTGCAAGTTTTCATTATCTATATTATTGCGAATTAACTTGATAATATTTCGCAACAATTCTTTATCGTCATTATTAACCGGAAGGTCTTTAATATGCTCTATAAATGTGTCTTGGGATAGATGTTTTAAAATAAGTTCCCTTTCTTCCAGAAGTTTTTGCACCCTAACAAGAATATGGTCTGGGTGGAACGGTTTTGGAATGTACGAGTTCGCACCACTCTCCAAGCCTTCAATGCGGTGTTGCACGGAACTTTTTGCGGTAAGCATGATGACAGGAATATGGCATGTATTATTATCGTTTTTAACTTTTTTACAAAGCTCTATACCATCCATTATCGGCATCATAACGTCTGTAATGATGAGGTCTGGAATCTCGATTTTCATCTTCTCTAGGGCCTCAACACCATTGTTGGCTATGATGATTTTATATTTTTCTTTTAACAATTCGTTCAAAAACAGTTGGATTTCCCGTTCGTCCTCAACAATCAGTACCACTTTACGCTTTTCTAAAAATGCTTCCAGCGATGACATTTTACTGAATTTATCTTCAGATTCATGGGGCGTTTCTTCAAGGATATTTTTTAGATAATCAGAAATAAAAATTTGTGTTCCCTCTAAATCAAGTTCATTTTCCTTAAATGACTGTTTGCTGCATGGGAGATTGATTGTGAAAACCGTAACTTTATTTGACCCGCTGGAAACATCAATTTCACCCCTCAGCACGGTTACTAATTTTTTAATATATGCCAGTCCAATACCTGTTCTAAACAAGTCTGTTTCGGATTTATCTTTGTTGTCAGTCAAGAAAAACCTATCAAATAAGGATTCGAGTTTTTCTTTGGAAATTCCCTTACCGGAATTGGACACTTTAATGTGAAGTGTTTTTGAAACTTCGTCTTGAATACTAAACTCTAGTTTAATGTTTCCATTTTTTGGCGTGTATTTAAACGCATTGGACAATAGATTGAAAATAATTTTTTCGATTTTATCCTTATCAAACCAGCCTACCAATTCGGGTGGCAACTCAACATGGTAATCAATATTTTTATCTAAAGCCCATTCATCAAACAGTTCGCCTATTTGTTCAATCAAATCCACCAAGTCAAATTGTTTGACAGCGACTTCTAAATAATCATACTCAGCCTTTCTAAATTCGAGCAACTGTTGTGTTAAGAAAAGGAGCCTTGAAGAATTTCGTTGTATCATATTTATGAATTTCTTACTTTTTTCTCCCAAATTTTCAGATTCCGCAAGTTTTTGAACAGGTCCCACAATCAGGGTTAAAGGTGTTTGAAATTCATGGGCTATATTTGTAAAAAACGTTAGTCTGTTTTGGTGGATTTCTTCCTCTCGTTTTTGAAAAATAATATTTTGTCTTAATTTATACTGCTTATTAAAATAGCTCCACACAAAAAGAAAAAAGAGTATAATAAAAATAAAATAAACAGCAATAGCCACGTTTGATTGCCAAAACACAGGTTTGATCTTAATATCAATGGCATGAACCGGACTGCTCCAAACGCCATCGCTATTGGACCATTTGATCCATAAAGAATAAAATCCCTTGGGCACATTTGTAAAGGAAATGATCCTTCTATTATTGACTGCATTCCAGTTTTGATCAAAATTATCCAGTTTGTAGGCATATTGACATTTTTCACTGTTTATATAGGTTAAAGCGGCCAACTCAATATCAAAAAAGTTTTGGTGGTGTTCTAAAACTATAGAAGGAAATGTTTTTGAGTCGGGAAAAACCACAAGCCCTTGATAATATGGAACTTCTTGATTTTGCCCACTTATTTTATCAATTAGAATATTTGGAATGATTTGGGATTCTTCTTTTTTGGAAGGCAAAAAATAATTAAATCCCTTGATGCCACCCATAAAAATAAAATCGGACGTGTTGTTTTGATAAAAAGCACCATCTGCAAATTCGTTGTTCTGCAAACCTTCACTCTGTGTGTAGTTAATAAATTTTGATTCATTGAACAGAAAATTAGAGAGCCCAAAATTGGTGCTTATCCAAAGATTTGATTTATCATCGGAAACAATGCCATGTATGGTGTTGTTTGGAAGACCATCTTTTACAGTGAAATTTTTAAACTTAGGCACTTTGCCTTGATCAAATGCTTCCAACACATTTAAGCCAAAACTTGTTCCTATCCAAAGTTTGTTTTTTGAGTCCAGATGAAGACATAAAATATCGTTATTTGATAAACTTAGAGAATCGTTTTTGCTGTTTTTGAATGTTTTAAAAGTATGTGTTTGGGTATTGAAAAGATTCAATCCACCCAATCTGGTCCCTAACCAAAGTTCTTTATTGTTTTTTGGAACTATTGAAAAAATAATATTGCTGCCCAAAGATCCTTCAAGGCCACTTACAGCCAAATATTGCTTAAATTCCGTCACTTTTAAAGACTTACCTAATCTGGAAATCTTCAACCGGATCATACCATATCCATTGGTCCCAAGCCAAATAAATCCGTCTTCATCTTGATAAATGGCGTAGGTTGATTTAAAATATTTACAGGATTCGTTTCCAATAATTTCTGGCCAACTAATAAATTTTGATTGTTTTAAGTCGAAAACATTAAGGCCTTTGCCATCGGTACCAATAAAAATAAGATCGTCCTTGCCTTTACACAATGAAAACACTGCATTGTTAATGGGGCTATTACTTTCATTGAAGTTTTTATAATTCAATGGCTCGTTTGGATTTTGGTAGAATTTAGATGTAAAACGGAACAATCCTTTACCTTTTGTTCCTACCCAAAATGAATGGCCTTCCTCTAAAAACACCCTTACAATACCGCCATCCATTTCGGGCACTTGTGTTTTAGACACGAGATTGAACACCTTTTTAAGAGGGTACATTTTAAAAAGGCCGTCGCCATCAGTCCCTGTCCAAATGATGTTTTCAGTACCTTGAAGTAAGGTTGTTACTTTTTGTTTTTTTAGGTTTTTAACCCATGGATTCTCAATAGTCCTTTCTAGACTATCTATGATAAAATACCTTGAATTATCATAAAGCAAAAGACCTTCTTTAGTGCGGGATATAATATTTTGGAATTTTTCTTGGTTAATTTGACGCTCAGTTTTGTTTTTAAAATCATAAAATACCGTATTCCCAGAAGTAGAAATAACACCTATTTTATCATTGGACACTACTTCAAAATCCGCAACATTTTTTAAAACCCTCTCTTTTTGAGACACCTTTTTTGCACCTGCCTTGGTGGTATTTATTTTTAGGGAGTAGAGTTCATTATTATCCAATAACAAAAGCAATGCGCCAGTTGGTGCAAATACCATTTTTTTAATAGCATTGGTGGGAAGGTTTTTGGTTTCCAATAATTGAAAATCGTGACCATCAAAATATCCAATCCCCCAATCCTTAACAGCACAATAGACCTTTTTTGAGCGGTCAAGCGCCATATTAAATTCAAATTCGGAAAAAGGAGGTTTATCCTTTCTGGTAAAATAATACCTTTTAAATGTGTTTGATTTTTTATTGTACCTATTCAAGCCATGCATGGTCAATACCCAGATACCACCGGTACTATCTTCATCAATTTTTAGAACGACTTGGTTGGTAAGGCTATGTTCGTCATTGGGTTCTGGTCTAAAAATCTTGAAACTACTACCATCATATCTATTTAAGCCATCCCAGGTGCCAATCCATAATAAATTTTCAGAATCTTGAAAAATAGCATTAACTGAACTGTTGGAAAGTCCTTTGGTATTATCCAACTGCTCATTATAATAATTTTCCGTTTGGGTTTTTAAAGAGTCTAAAAAAAAACTTTTTATGATATTTGGCTTACTTGATTTAGCCTCCAATTCCAAACCACCTATTATTTTTTCTAATGATTCTTTTAACTGTTCTTGTGCACGCGAAGTAGGATGTGACACACCAAAAGATCCCACTAAAAAGACCATCGAACACAATAAGAAGAACATTGTTTTATTATATGTTAAAAAACTTCCCATTTTGTAGTAACTAAATTTATTTAAAGGATAAAACAAATATATGTTATATTAATCTTGAATAATTGAAGATAGATTACTTTACCTATTCCTGTAGTCTTTTATCTTTTAACATTTTATGGCAAACCTAAAACATGTGTTTTCCATCTTATACCGTCCGTAAATAACTGATAAAGACTATTATCAAATTAAAGTATAGACCCAATGATTTGGAAAAGCAAATAATTTGCCTTTAACAGTTTGGTTACATTTAACAATTATTGGGAGTTTTTTTTCCGTTATGAAGTTACTAATTAATAGGCTTTATACCATAAAAATTCCTATAAATAAGTGCATGTGTGTAACCCTAGATTGGAAAAAGCTAAGGGATAAGTTAAGGGATAAGCAAGATTGCAACACGCTACGCAATGTTACTGATTCATATTTAATTGATTTTCAGTTAATTAAACCCATTAAAAGTTTTGTTGGTTTCCAAATTTGCGTTAAACTTGATTTTAACCCCATTAAAACCAATGTTCCATTGTAACAATCCAATAAATTATGGATGATTTTAATAACATTCGATTTAGTACATGACAAAAAAATATATTTCATTGGTAATCAACAAAATAAAGGTCTAAAAATTTGCAAATAAGACTGATATTTCTTACATTAAAGAATTATAACCACATAATTTTTCTAATGAAGAACACCAGTCCTGAACGTAAAGATACAGCCTTAGTTTCGGTTTTACAAGATCATTTTAAAGGGGAACTCAACTTGGCCAGGGTCAAGCTCATCTGTCTGTTCATAACCGCTCTGTGCAAAATAAAGACCATCAATTATGACAGGCTGGCCTCTGGATTTGACACAAAAGCGGACAAGAACAGTTCTTACAGGCGGATCCAACGGTTCATGAGGGAATTCGATTTCCCCATGAAAACAGTTTCCTCGTTGATATTCAATCTGTTGCCCTTTAAAGACGATCTGACACTGGTGCTGGATAGGACCAATTGGAAATTTGGGTCGAGGGACATCAATATATTGATGTTGGGGGTCAGCCATAAAAACGTGGCTTTCCCGCTGATGTTCAAAATGTTGGACAAACGGGGAAATTCCGATACGCAGGAACGCATTGACCTGATCAAGAAATATGTTGAGTGGTTCGGCAAGCAGAGCATCAATTGCCTGCTGGCCGACAGGGAATTTGTCGGGAGCAAATGGCTGGAATTCTTGAATGGCGAAAATATCAGATTTCACATCAGGATCAGGAACAATCTCAAGATCTATTCCTATCAAAAGCAGGAAGAGACCAAAGCGTTTTGGCTGTTCAACAATTTAAAGATGGGCGAGTTCCGCCACTACCCAAAAATAGTGGAACTGCACGGGCAAAGATGCTATCTCTCTGGGAGCAAAACAATCGACAGGGACGGGAAAATGGAGTTCTTGATCATTGTCTCGTTCAATAGGCCCGAACAGGCGATGGCCTATTACAAGTAGCGCTGGCAGATCGAAACCCTCTTTAGGGGACTGAAAAGCAGTGGCTTTAATATAGAGGACACCCATGTGACCGATCTGGAAAGATTGGAAAAACTGTTCTCCCTGACAATGATCGCTTTTGTATGGTGCTATAAGATTGGCGACTATTTGGATGAGAACATCCAAAAAATAACAATAAAAAAACATGGCAGGAGAGCGGTAAGTGTGTTCAAATACGGACTGGATTACCTGTCAAAATTCCTTTTGACAGGATTTAAGTCTTTGGAAAACAATCTGTTTGAATTTTTGCCATGTACTTAACCAATGGATTTAAAATCCCATTATTATTGTAAATAAATTCAGAATTTGGTACAAGTGTCCAACCTGTACCAAGCTTGCTTACTTCTGATTCTTTCGCTATCAGATACACAAAACCATCTGCCAAAGGAGTCATTGTTCCTCCTTCTGCATTTTGAGCTGCACTTTGCAAAAATTCAAACCCTATAAAGTCTACTGGCAAATCTTCAATAGGGTAAGTTCTATTATTCCACAACAATTCATCTTCAAAAAAACTTTTTTTTGTATAACCTGTACCTTCTATCAGCACAGCTATCTCACTTGGTCCATCTCCTACAGTAAAAGTTGTTGTTATTGTTACTGTTTCGGAATCACTACTGCTAACAATGGCCTTTAGGGTATAATATCCTGCAGACATGTTTTGCAAAAGTGGATCGTTACCATCCCATTGAAAAGGCGCTTCTGTATCAGACCTTTCAAGTACATTATTTAAGTACAAATCTGCCTTAAGAACGTACCATTGGCATCAATTGCATTAACAATTACAGTAAGGTCATTTCCAACAGGAATTCTATTATTCCCCATCGGTTGCTCAAAACTTGCAGTTGGTGGAACAATATCTCTAAAATTTCTAACCCTGTGAAAAGTAAACATATCTGCATCATGCCAACGCTGTGCCTGTCCTCGCTCATTTTCCCAAGCAGTTCTCAATACAAATATAATATCATCGCCATCAAACTGCATAGATGGATAGTTAAATCCATGCATCCAAGATGATTTTCCTTCAAGAACCAATTTTTCTTTCTTCCAAGTTTTTAAATCTGTAGAGCTATAAAGCGTTATCCCTACTCTATTTGTGGCTGTAAGATCACCAATACTAGTAAGAGCCCAATATTTATCACTTACTGGGTCGTACTTTGCCGTATACTTTGATCCACTATCTGGTAAGGTAAATGTATCGTTAGATTCTGAAATAGCTTGTGCAGCACTCAATGCTCTAACTGCAGGCCCAACTTTTGGCATAGCTATTGGCCATCCGTTTCTTCCCAATACCATGTCCGTTTCATTTCCAGTTCCTCTAGCATCCTGTCTAGTGGTAGTGACCCAATTATTTGCATCCATTAAATCACTATTGACTGAGGCTGATAGAAAATTTACTGTATGTGGGTTTGGTAAATTTTCGTAAGCAATCCATATTCTATCTTGTGCTATTTCAACATGTGATGGTGAATTACGAAAATTATCCAATAAAATAGTGGGTGTTGACCATGTATAACCTCCATCGGTGGATTTGTTAATTGCTCCCCTCCCATTATTATTTCCAGCTTCATCTCCTATAATATAAATGGCTCCATCATGATAAAAACTTGAGGCGTGTTCTATGGCGTAAGAAGTGGATATCTGTGTCCATGTGGCTCCTTTATCACTTGAAACATACCTTCGGTTTTTTTCTCCGGCTATATAGTTACCATTTAGTAATACAATTAAATCTGGATCGTAAGTGTAACTACGATTGTATGGATCTGTATTTATTCTGATTGCTACACCTTCTGCTAAATCAGAAAGCGGCAATGGATTATCAAATTTGACATGACCTTGTTCTCCAAAAATAAGCGTAGTCAAAGAGCCTGTATTTGGAATAGTAACCCAAGTGCCGGGGGTCGTATAATTAGGGTATCCTCATTCCTGTATAACTTATTGGTATTTAATAAAATAAGTCATATTTTCATGTGTTTATATGCAAAGTATTTTGTATATTTATGAAATAACTTTGCATATGATAAATTATTCTTCCCAGCACCAGCTCAAATTTGAGAAATTTGGCAATCTTTACCAAATGAAATTGAACCCGACCAATAGATGGGTAGAACTGGCGCACCATTTCCCGTGGGACCGGTGCGTAAAAATATTCTCCAAACATTTCCCTACTTCCGGCAGGACGGCCATCGATCCCCGAATCGTAATCGGCAGCTTGATCATCAAGCACAAGCTCAACCTAAGTGATGAGGAGACCGCCCGGATCATTGAGGAAAACCCTTATATGCAATATTTTTTGGGGCTGGATGAATTTGCACCTTCTCCACTTTTCTCGCCCACCCTTTTTGTTGAGTGGCGCAAGAAACTAGGCAACGGCACTTTCAATGGGTTCTCCGATGTCCTGTTCACTATCTGTTGTGGCGATAAGATTGAGAAAGGGCAAAAAACCATTGATAACAAAGGCAAGCTCAAGCTGGATGCTACCGTTGCCGACCAAAACATTACCTACCCGAACGATCTGGGGCTGCTCAACAAAGCACGTGAAAAAACGGAAAAGATCATTGACGAGCTTTTTGACGAAGTAAGGGACCAGGTCAAGGTCAAGCCCAGGACCTACCGCAGGACCGCAAGACAAAAATACTTGGCAGAATCCAAGAAGCGGCAAGTGAACAAAAAAACATTGCGCAGTTCGATCCGCTACCATTTGAATTGCCTGGACCGAAACATCAAGAGCATCAACGAGCTGCTGGACCTCGCGGGCGAAGATGCCATTTCTCTAAAATCGAGGCGTGACTTTTGGATCGTCCAAACGCTGAACGACCAGCAAAGAGAGATGTACAGCAACAAGTCCCGCACCTGCCAAGACCGTATCGTGAGCATCTCGCAGCCCTATGTCCGTCCCATTGTGCGAGGGAAAAACGGGAAGAAAGTAGAGTTCGGGACCAAGATAGGGCTTGCGCAAATCGATGGTTTTGTAAGGGCGGAAACGTTAAGTTGGGATGCCTATAACGAAAGTGCGGACTTGATCCCGCATGCAGAATCCTATAAAAAACTCAAAGGATATTACCCTGAGCTCATCCAAGTAGACAAGATCTATGGAACGAACAAAAACAGGACATGGTGCAATGAGAGGAACATTCGGATGACCGTAGCAACAAAAGGGGAAAAAGCGGAACTTACTGCGTATGAAAAAAAGAAGCGCCGTGATGAGTTCAATGAAAGAAACCACATAGAGGGCAAGTTCGGACAAGCAAAACAAGGCTATGGGCTAAACAATATCAAAGCAAAACTCAGCGGTACATCGCACTCCTGGATCGGTGCAGTTTTCTTTATAACAAACCTGGTTAAATTTGCCGAACTGAATAATTTTCAATTTTGACTTTCTGAGGAAACCCTAAATAAACGATGTAAGGTAACACTCCTCTTTATTAATAAACAAGGTTGCAGTTTAAATCTTAAAAATTTACCATTGGACTTTATTTCCTGCGCTTTCAATATACAAAGCTGGTCTGCAACATACTCCTCTAAATAACAAACTAAACCACTATGGACTAAAGTGCCATAGGTTTTTAAAACAGACTGAAAGTCTGTTGCATTCGTGAAATAGATAGTAAATTATTTACGCCCACCTTTTCAGGAAACGAGAGAATTCGTGAAAATTCGTGCGATTCGTGGCAAAATTTTTAGAAGCTAAAGCGAGATGCACTAAAGTACATAGTTTTAACTCTATTTGAGACCAATAAATTTCTTCATTTTTGCAATTTTTTTCACTGGTTAAATTTATTAATTGGCTCCAAAGTAAAACCATAGCTGTAGTTTCCGGGATGGATTTGATATGCATCCAGTACTGGCAAGCCCCAAGAATTATCACCCCCGACGCCCATTTGCTTATAATCCAAATTTACAACCAAATTTTCGCTTGGCGTTAATTCGTTTTCATGGGATGCATTTTCTAAAACATCTTGATCGTAAAGCCATGCGCTTACAGACAATAAATGATCTGGATTAGCTGAGAATTCAAATCCTTTCTTGTTTTTATCCAAAAACTTAACCCATCTCACATCACATCTGTTCCCATTTTCTTGGGGCCGCACATAAGACGTCATCCAATCTTTGACTTTATAGTTATAAATCCCTATAGCTGCAGAACTTTTCCGATCCCAGTAATTTTCGTGAGGGCCTCTTCCATACCATTCAACATCTGTTAAGCTTTTATTCAATTTAAATTGCATTCCTATTCTTGGAACATTTGGCGCGTCTTCTGGAATATCAAAATCTATATCAAATTTCAGTTTTCCGTCCGCATAAAATGTATGTTTTACACTGGCTTTGGTTTTTGTGCCATTAAAAGTACAATCACTTTCTACAGTAATCATTCCTTTTTTAGTGGAATCAATTTTTATGTGATTTAATGTATAGTTTTGACCTTCATTTTTCCAAACACCTAATACTTTATCAACTTTCCATCCTTCATCATTATCGGTCAGTGCTCTCCAAAAATTAAATTTCACGTCCTTAGCAATAACTTCCGTTCCTTTGTATTGAAAATTTGAAATAAGCCCAGAAGATTTATCAAGAGTTACTTTAAAGTCTTCACCAAATATGGTATAGTTTGTGGCATTATCTGTTAAATTCAACTGTCCTCCAGTCTCTGGTTCTATCGTATTTGTTGAGCCATTGGATAGTTTAAATTGTTCCCATGCCACCACATATCCTTTATTTGCCCATAAATTACTTTCTTTTAAGGAAAAGTAAAAAGTAATAAACGTCTCCTTTTCTTTATTGAAATTCACATGGTCTATAACTGTTTGGATTTTTTCCGAAGGGTCACAATTAACAGCTCCCAAATCACGTTCTTGGGTGACCATGCCATTTTCGATAATTTTATAACCAAATGTATATTGATTGCTATTTGAATATAAATTATGATTGGTTATTTCAATAGTAAGCGGATTGGTATCCATCAACTTTAAATCAATAGGTTGATACACTTTTTTAAGCTCTTCATAATGTGGGTGTGGCACCAAATCGGCACCAATAAGTCCATTGATATTAAAATTTTTGTTATTGGGAACATCACCATAATCGCCACCATAAGTCCATCCTGAATCAAAATTCAAAGGGTCTTTGTAAAGAGATTGGTCTATCCAATCCCACACAAAACCACCTGCCAACATATCATTGGCATATATTTGCTCCCAATAATCTTTAAAATTCCCAAGGCTATTGCCCATGGCATGGCAATATTCGTTCATAACAAATGGTCTTCCTGATGGATATTTTCCATGTTGATTTTCATTTGTTTCTTCACCGTGTTCTCCTTTTCGCTTAGCTTTTCCCTGTAAATGTTGGTTAATCCACGCAATAGATGGATAGGTTTGGCTATCAAAATCTGCCGCCAAATTCATATCGGCATATTGAATCAAACGCTGTTCGGGATCATTTTCTAAAGTAGCTTTCCGCATGTCCATAAAAGCACTCCCATAACCCGCTTCATTTCCTAAGGACCACATCACAACACAGGGGTTTTGTCCATCTCGAAAAACCATGCGCTCCATACGGTCTAAACAGCCATAAGTCCACTCGGGCTTATCGCCAGGTAAAATCTTTTTATGATAACTAATCCCATGCGATTCAACATTGGCTTCATCCATAACCATCATGCCGTATGTATTGCATAGCTCATACCATCTGGGGTCATTTGGGTAATGTGAGGTTCTTACAAAATTAATGTTCGCTTGCTTCATCAATTTTAATTCGGCAATCATTTGATCTCTAGAAACCGTGTAACCTTGATTTGGAGAAAATTCATGTCTATTTACACCGCGAATTTTCAGCGGTAAACCGTTAAAAAGTAATTTTTCGCCAACTATCTCCGCTTTTCTAAAGCCCACAGGAAGCTGATAAGCTTCTATCACTTTATTATTATTTTTAAATACGAGCTGAACGGTATATTGATTGGGTTTTTCGTTCCACCAAAGCTGAACATTGCTAATAGCTATTTTTGGCAGCACCCATTCATTATTGAAATTTTTCTGTATATCCTCAATCTTAAACACACGCTCGGCAACCAACGCATTTGAAGGCGATTTTACGGAAACCGAAATACTGTTATTTTTACTAATGCTTTCAGTGAAGTTGGCAGGCGTATAATGGATGGCTATATTACCTTCTTTGGATTGTAAATTCACCTTAGGTTCGGCATATACATCCCACAACGTCACTTTTGGTACCGCCCTGATAAATACATCTCTAAAAATTCCGCTCAAGCGCCAGAAATCTTGATCTTCGAGATAAGAACCATCACAATATTTATAAACTTCAACAGCAACCGAATTTTCTCCTTGAATGAGATATGAGGTAATATCAAATTCTGCTGGTAATCGAGAGCCTTGTGTATAACCTACTTTTTGTCCGTTGATCCAAACAAAAGCTGCGGAACTGATTCCCGCAAAATGGATAATAATTTGCTTATCGGCCCAATTTTTAGGAACATTGAATTTCCTGATATAAGAACTAACGGGGTTTCGTTGCTTAAAACTTGTATAACTGGAATCTGGTTCATCCATCACACGTGGCGGATTTACCTTAAACGGATAGGCAACATTAACGTACAATGGCACGCCATAACCTTGTCGCTCTACTGTGGAAGGTACTGGAATTTGTGACCAATTTTTACTGTCAAAAGCAGGTTTATAAAAGTCCGCAGGTCTGGATTCTGGATCTTTTGACCAGTGAAAACGCCAATCTCCGTTTAATGACTGTGTCCAATTAGATGATTCATAATTAGTTTTGCTAGCACTCTCTATACTTTCGGAAGGCCAAATGTAAGTACGCGGCGGTAACTTGTTGATGCCAATTGTGTACGGGTCTTGAATTTCAGGCGGCGTCTGGCCTATTGAATTTAAAGTATTTAGAACACCTATTAAAATTAAAAGCTTTTTTATCATTTTTTAATCTTTATCCTTCATCTAATATTTAACCAGTCTTTTGTGTAATGAAGCTCTGGTTTTTTTTATAAAACATTTCTGTTTCTTATCGATAAAAAACATCACACACTGAAAATATGTAATATATTTATTTTTCTATTGATTTATCACTGTAATCAACTTATCCTCTTTAGGATTCTCCTCTACGTAGATATCTTTATATATCGAAGTTCCTTTCCCATGACGCATCACGCTTATAGGACCTGCAATAATGCGCTTTTCAGGATCAATCCGCTCGGTGGGATTTGCATGAGGGTGTACGACAAATTTCCCTTTTTCGGAATTCATCCGATAACAAATATGGTTTCCACTAACGCCCCTGAATATGGATGAAAACCTGCGAGATTTAAGTATCTTGTAGGTTTGGGCTCAGGATTTATCCTTCAAGACCTACAAGGTTTTCAATCCCGATTGCCATCGGGACTTGCAGGTCAAGATTCCAGTTTTAGGGAAATTTGTCGTGCACCCTTTGCATGAGTATAACGTAAAAGTTCAACGCCATCTACAGCTGCCCGCATCGTGCCTTTTTCCAAGTCACACAACATTTCGGTTATGCTCCATTGGGTAAAATCATCCGATCCCATGGCTATCCTTTCCATATCTGGAGTATGTCCTTTTGGTGGGTGGTAATCCCACATCCATCCAATGGGAGGTGCAAATTGAAGGCATCCAGCGGCATCTGTTTTTGGTTTTGCCGAATCGGTGGGACAATCTCCCCAAAACATTAAACCAAGATGGTCACCATTTACCTCGCTCATTCGAGATTTGAATATCAGTCGAAAACTTCCATAATCTTTCTTTGTATAACTCATGTTACACATAAAAAATCTCAAAGAAAGGATTTATGCGGCCTTGCTTGTTGATAACTTTTTAAGTTCGAGATACGCTGCTTGTT
>NZ_JBFVFE010000020.1:0-69550 GCF_052728615.1 Mariniflexile sp.
CCAAAGCCCCTAATTCATCATCATGGCTCATTTTGTTACTACTAAGACTACAGGGCTAGCGCCCCTAAGGCAAGCGCGCACTCCAATTTTCACTCGGCTGAATAGTTACAATATTTTAACCCTTGATTCGTATGAATCATAAGAAATGGCCATTCGAATAGTCCTGTTCAATAGCTTTGGAAAAGGAATCTGCAAAAAAAGAATAGATGCGTTCCTACCTGGTAAAAGCGTTTGTTAAAAATATTTGGAATAAAATAAGCTGATTACTTCATTGTCTTCGGAATGAAATTAATCCTTCAACAAATCCGGTCTGAGTGCTTTGGTACGCAAATAGGCTTGTTCTTCACGCCATTTTTCAATTTCAGGAAAGTTGCCGCTAAATAATAGTTCAGGAACTTTTAATCCTTTGTATTCTCTGGGTTTAGTATAAATAGGGGGTGCCAACAAATTATCCTGAAACGAATCGGTTAGGGCAGAAGTCTCATTTCCCAATACGCCAGGTATTAACCTTATAATGGCATCACATAGTACAGCGGCAGCCAATTCGCCACCAGACAGCACATAATCGCCAATGGAAATTTCTCGGGTCATGTAGTTATCGCGTACCCTTTGGTCTACACCTTTATAATGGCCACATAAAATAATAATATTTTCTTTAAGCGATAATTGGTTGGCAATACCTTGTTTTAAGGTCTCCCCATCCGGGGTCATGTAGATTATCTCATCGTAGTTACGTGCTGCTTTTAAGCTGGAAATACACTTATCGATGGGCTCAATCATCATGACCATACCAGCGCCACCACCAAACTGCGTATCGTCAATGGATTTGTAATTATCAGATGTATGATCACGTAGATTATGAAAATGGACTTCTACCAAATTAGCCTCAATGGCACGTTTTAAAATAGAGGCTTCAAACGGACTTTTAAGTAATTCTGGTAAAACGGTTATGATATCGATGCGCATGCTTCTGTTTTAAGAACTGCAAAGATAATTGAATTAATGAAATTTAGAGATGTTGATTTTGGAGATGTCAGGGCAATCGCTTTTAGGAACTTAATAATCTAAAACCACGCAAAAGTGGACACAAAAAGCAAATTCATCAACCCATTTGTTGCAACGAGCGCCTCGGCATACGACTCGCAGCCCAACGATGACCTGTTGGACGGAACCGATGAAGATCAAGAACCGTATGCAGATAGTGCCTATACTGAAAAAACCAACGGGTTTTCTTTTACATAAAAGTCAAAAAAAAATGATTTTTAAAATCCACCTAATAGATTGTTATGGACTCATTTTTTATTTCAGTAATTTAATAATAAAGATTAATAAAAACACCTGTTTCCTCAAAACAAGTTTCTTTCCTAAGACATGCATTTAACACAATTTATCAAAGCAAACCTATATATTTGTTTTTCAATCTATAAGCATGTTTTTGAAAAATCGCAACCATCACTTTCTATTCTTAATATGTTTCTTTTTAAATTCTTTATTGACACTTAGTGCCCAATCCATTAAAGAAATTGAAATTAAAGGAAAATTACTGGACAAAGAAACCAACCAACCCATTGAGTATGCTACGGTTTTAGTTGCAGATAACACTACCCTTAAACCCATAAAAGGCACTACTACGGATATTAATGGCAACTTTTCATTAGTAACAACGGCCACTAATTTTTACATTGAGGTCAGTTTTATAGGCTATAAAAAAAGCATTTTTAACAAACCTTCCAAAACGGATGCTCTTATAGATTTAAAAACCATTTATTTGGAACCTGATTTAGAAAGTCTTTCTGAAGTTACTATAATTGCCGAAAAATCGACTACCGAATTCAAATTGGACAAACGGATTTTTAATGTGGGAAGCGATTTGGCATCTTCTGGTGCGAGCGCATTGGAAGTTTTAAATAATGTGCCTTCTGTGAATGTTGATATTGAAGGCAAAATTAGCTTAAGGGGCAGTCAAGGTGTTCAAATATTGATTAATGGCAAACCTTCGGTACTTGCTAGTGGCGATGGCAATAATGCACTGGGCACCATTACTGCGGAAATGATTGAAAAGATAGAAGTGATTACCAATCCTTCTGCTAAATATGATGCTGAGGGGACTTCGGGAATTTTAAATATCATTTTAAAGAAAGACCAAAAAAAGGGATTGAACGGTTCGGTTTCGCTTAATATTGGATCTCCGGACACACAAAGTTTTGGGTTGAGCATCAATCGGAGAACGGAAAACCTTAATATTTTTAGTCAGATAGGATTGGGAAAAAGAACATTTCCAAATGACTACGAAACCATAAACCAAGATATTTCCAACAATACCATATTAAAAAATGATGGGTACAGCGAGATGCATGAAAAGTTTTATAATTTTCTTCTCGGCTCTGATTTTTTTCTGAATAAAAACAATGTCATTACCCTATCCGTCAATTATGCTTTTGAAAAGGAAGATACCCCAGGAACCAACAATTACAGCCGTTTTGATGGTAATGATGATGTAACGGACCAGTGGGCCCGAACAGAATTAACATTGGCAGACAACCCGAAATGGCAATATGAACTTCAATACAAAAAGGACTTTGAAGACCATAAAGACCACGATTTATTGTTTTCCGCCATGGGTTCTTCTTTTAGTAAAGATTCAAAATCCGATTTTATAGATACAGTAGCTCTAGGAATGAATCAAGAAGATAGTGAAGAAAAAAACCTAACAGATTTTGGACGTGTTGAATACACCTTCAAATTGGATTATACCCGTCCGTTTTCAGAAAAATACACTTTAGAGACAGGCGCACAATATGTTATCCAAGATGTGTTCAATGATTATGAAGTTCAGGATTTAATAAATGGCGATTGGGTGAGCGACCCCAATTTAACCAATGTTTTCGATTACAAACAAAACGTTATCGGGCTTTATGGAACCACCAGTTATGAAGGCGATACATGGGGTTTGAAATTAGGTTTCCGACTTGAGCAAACCGATTTAAAAACCTTGCTTGAAATCACCGATGAAAAAACAAGTCAAAATTATTCCAATCTGTTTCCCAGTGTCCATGCTTCATATAAAATTTCAGAAGCATTGTCGCTTCAAACGGGATATTCCAAAAGAATACAGCGACCTGGGCTTAGGGATTTGAATCCTTTTTCCATCATTCGCGATAATTTCAATATCTCTAGGGGAAACCCAAATTTACAACCAGAATTTACGGATTCCTATGAATTAACAAGTATTATGAAGTTGGGGGAAGTATCGTTGAATTTTGGGGCTTACTACCGCTACACTACCGATGTTATTGAAGAAATATTCACCTATACGAATAATATCAGCACACGGATGCCCATGAATGTTGGCACCAACAACACTACGGGTTTAGAGCTTAACAGCAAATACTCTCCTGCTAAATGGGCTACTGTTACTGCCGACGCCAACTTTAATTTCTTTAACCGCAAAGGAAGTTTTCAAGGCAATTCCTTTGATTTTAAAGGAGAGCTTTGGTCTTCAAAAATAAACTCCAAGTTTAAACTCCCTGCAGGAATTGATTTTGAAGTTACAGGAAACTACCGCTCTCCGTTTCAAGCTGTTTTAGAAAAACGAGGTGAAGAAATTTATGCCGATGCTGGAATACGTAAAAAAGTTTTTAAAGGAAAAGCAATTATAAACCTAAGTGTTCAAGATGTTTTTGCTTCCAGAAGATTTATATCCTCCACAACGCAGCCCAATTTCTTTCTAAGCAGAACAAGTGCACGTGGCAGATTTATAACCTTAGGTTTAAGTTATGGCTTTGGAAAAGGAGAAGCCATGGAATTCTCTGGACAGAGAAGACGGTTTTAGTTTCTTAGAATTCTCTTAGTCCATTTACAAAATGGGCTTGATGGAAACTGTTTTGCGAAAATTGTGTGCAAAAAACAAAGTTCTTTTACGAAAAAAAGCTGCTTAAAACTCCCGTTTACCAAATTCACTTTCAATAAACTTCGATTTGTTTTTAACCTTATTAAAGGTATATGTTAGGTTTAGCGTCACCGCATCCACTTCGTACACATAATTGGTATAGGTATAAAATTCGCCCGGTCTTGAGGTCACAATGCTTTGTTCGTTACTGTTCAATAATCCCATATCGATGTTTTGCCATTGTAGGGCAGCCGTTAAACGACTGTCTAAAAACGATTTTTTCAAGGTTAAGTTCGGTGAATAAAACCTTGAATCTTCTCCTTGTGCCGTATTGGCCTCCGATAGATAATTAAAAGTAAATTGCAACGTCGCGTTTTTCCAAAAGGAATAGGTGGAATTCACATTAAAAGAATAGATGGTATTGCTGCTGTTTACATCGTAATTTCTGGTAATACCATCGCGATGTCTGAACACAAAAACACCATCAATGGCGTAGTTATAAATGTTGGCACCAATAAAGTTACTCCAGTTTTTGGTAGCTCTAAATTGGCTGCCAAGTTCTAAACCAAAGGCATTGCTTTTCCCCACATTGGAATATACGCGGTTTAAAATACTGTCGATCACAGCACCATTACTCTCATAAGCTAATGTATTTACTCGGTTTATGGCATTATCCACATGTCTGAAATATGCCGTGGCATATAAAGAACTGTTGGCGTTGAATTGTTTTGTAATGCCCAACTCCACCAAATCTATAAACTCTGGCAACAAACGGTTATCGCCTTGTTCAAAAACCTCTGAATGCTCACGTTCGGCAAAACTGTTCATTTTAAAAGTGGTGGTACGTTCTACCCTTTTACTGTAAGCTGTTTTAATTTTTGTGTCGTCGTTAACCGTATATTGTAAAGATGCCGAAGGGAACAACTTTACAAAATCATATTTATATTCGTTAGGTGCAGTTTCACTGACCAAAAATTCGGTGTACGTTCTATCCATAGATTCCAAACGTACACCCGCAGCATAATCCCATTTGTTTTTTGCACCCGTTAATTGCGCATAACCGGAATGTATAACCCTTTTTAATTCTATATTACTCGAAAACTCTGGCACCACAACTCCATCGCGCTCATAAACAAAGTCACCTTCATGGTCTAAATTTCTAAATTGATAACCAGTCTCTATGGTGCCGAATGAAAACGGTTTCCATTTATAATCTAAATTGTAACGGATTCCATATAACGGATTATTATTGGTATTGAATTCTTGCTGATAAATAACGTTGTATGCAGGTGTATCCACATTGTCGTTATAGGTCGGTCCACCTAAAAAAGTGTATTCATATAAAAATGAAGTTGACAGTTTGGACTTATCTTTAAACGCATGCCCGTAATCAAAACTACCCAAAACAAAATCGCCTTTACGGGTTCTTAAGTTATGGTTGTAATATGAAAAGGTGTACAACCTATTAGTGCTTCCAATAGGCGAAACAGCATAGTTATCAAAATAGGTAATATCTGCTAACCTATCAACCGTGTGCTTTCCAGCAAAAAAACCCAATGAAAATTCATCGTTTTCGTTTGGTGTGAAATCTACCGTAAAGCGCCCGTTGTAGTTCACATCGTCAAAGCTTCGTTCACCATCCGATGGCAAAAAGGTTTGCTTGTTTTCTGCTTCGTTTATAATAAACAGTTCGCCTTCCCTTCTACCCGTTTTATCATTGCGCTGGTAGCTCGTTCCAAAGGACAGGTTCCATGTATCGGTTTTATAATTAATGGTAGCATCTGCTCCATAGCGTTGTGCTGGCACTTGGGTACCATAAGGTTCAATGGATGGAAATCCGCCACGTACACTTACTTGTGTAAAAGTACCGTTGGCAGCACCTTTTTTAGTGATTATATTTAGAATACCGCCTTTTCCTTCGGGATCGTATTTAGCTGATGGTGCCGTAATAATCTCCACTTTTTCCAACGCATTGGCCGGTAATTGCGCTAAAATGGCATTGGCATCGCCTTGCGTTGGTTTTCCGTTGATTAAAACCGTAAAGCCCTTGCTTCCTCTAACGCTTATATCGCCTAGACCGTCAACCGTCACCGAAGGTAGGTTTTTAATAACATCGGTGGCATTTCCGCCTTGGCTACTTTGGAAATTTTTAGAATCGAATACTTGTCTGTCTATTTTATTGATGACTGTAGAACGTTCCGCCCGGATCTCAACCTCGTTCAATGGATTGCCCAAAACCAAATTAATAGTGCCCAAATCTACTTTCCTATTGCTTCTGGAAATTTCTATATTTTGAATGGTTTTAGTTGTATAACCCACAAAAGATGCCTCCAAGTAATAGCGGCCGTTTTTAATATTTTCAATCACAAAAACACCTTCAATGTTCGTGATAACACCTGTTACCAATGATTTATCATCCTGATTGTAAAGGGCTGCCGTGGCGTATTCCAAAGGATAATTATCGGCAGTATCTTGAATTTTCCCCGTGATTTGTCCCATAGTTAACTGTGAAACAAATAAAAAGACAACTGCAAGTAATTTAGTGAACTTCATATTGATAAACTTTAAAAATATTTAATTTGGTGCAAATATACTTTTAAAAGACACTATTTTATGGTCTTTTTGAAAAGTGTAAGGTATATTTAGTGACGCTTTTTAAACTGCAAAGGGGTGTATCCGGTATGTCGCTTAAAGTACTTGACAAAATGGGACACATCTTTAAAATCCAATTTAAAAGCTATTTCGCTTATGGAATTATCCGTGAATAGAATTAATCTTTTTACTTCCTTAAGAACTTCAATGGCAATAATTTGTGACGCTGTTCTGTTAAACTGTTTTCTGCATAATTGATTTAAGTTTTGAGATGATAGACTTAAAGCATTGGCATAAAAAGCTACGTTGTTTCTAGGTTTTTCAATTAATAATTCCATAAAACCTGTAATCTTACCAGCATTATCATTTGATGTGTTTTCATAGGAATAATTCATCATTTTAACCAAAAGCGCTTTTAAAACGCCTTCTACAAATTCTGCTTGTGGTTTAGGCTGTTCCATTTCTTTGCACAACACCTTAAACAATGCGTTAATGGAGGCGTCCTTATTTGGTAATTCAATTTTTTGTAGTGTTCTTAACTTGTTTAATTGAATATTGATATACTTATCCAGTGTTTTATCTAGGAACCTTTCCTTAATGATAATGACGTAACCTTTTGGAAGGGTATTGATTTCCCAATTGTGTACTTCTTCTTTATTTACCACAAAAAATATATAGGGTTTTATCTGGTAACTTATTGAATCTACATGATGGAACCCTTCTCCCTTTGTAAAATAAATAATTTCTAAATATTTGTTGTGCCTGTGTGGTTTGGTATAGCGTTTACTAACATCAAAAGGCACTATTTTAATATCATCAATTAAGGAAGCTTTGTCGTATGTATTAATGATATCTTTCACCAATCTTGTTTTTTTACAAATTAACATCAAATAAATGTAAAATGTATAACGGCTATGTTCAATATATTTCAACGCACAAAATTGAACATCGTTAAAAAATATTTTTTCTTATTTTGTTTTGTTATTTTTGTTACAATAAGTTAGTTGAACCCACCAATGAACTTTATCGCTATGAAATCCATTAAATATGTAGTGCTATTATTATTTATATTATTTGAAGCCGTTGGCTGCGGAAATAAAAAGGAAGGAAAAAACAAAGACGGTTTTACTTATGAAAAGACCTCAGATTATTCAAGCAAAATAGACGACTCTGTTGATAATGTAGTTTTAACAGGAAATGATGCTATGCAGTTTAACAAAACCGAAATTAGAGTGAAAGCTGGTAAAAAGGTAAAACTTACCTTAATACACGTTGGAAAAATGGACAAGAACGTGATGGGACATAACTTTGTATTGCTTAAACAAGGTACAAGCTTAACTGCTTTTGGAAATAAAGCTGCAACTGCTCCAGCTACAGAATATATTCCTAAAGATGCCTCCAATGATATTATAGCACATACCAAACTAATTGGTGGTGGCGAAACCACTGTGATAGAATTTGATGCACCTGAAGTTGGCGAATATGATTTTTTATGCAGTTTTCCTGGGCATTACGCCATGATGAAAGGAAAGTTTGTTGTGGACTGATCAATTATTATAATTCAAGGATTTCAATGTTTTTAAACTCAACCGGGTGACTTTCACTTTGAAGAGAAATGTAGCCGCTTTTTAATGGCGTCCCTTCCTTGGCTTTCCAGTAATCTTCATTATAGTCCACGGGTCCACCAATAATTGGTTTGTTATAAGTCATTACATTTTTACCATTAATGAAATGTTTGATAATGGAATCATTCCGAACTTCAATCTCTACATTAACCCATTGGTCGCCATTATATGTTGGAGATGTTGATGTTATACAATGGTCGGTAATCAATACATTATCAATGGTTACATGGGTGCCCGGGGTACATAAATTTCCCGTTGAACGCTCTTCACCATTGCTCAATCCACCTAAAAGTTGCACTTCTATGGATACTGGAAAGTTTTGATTCAATCCAATATTTTTAGGGTCTTCACAATGAATCATAACCCCGCTATTTCTTGTAGCCCAACCAGCACCACCCTTAATTTGATCGCCCGTAAAACGGTATTGCATTCTAAATTTATAATTTGAAAAGGCTTTTTTGTAATAGATATGTCCGAAAGAATCATCAAAAGCATCATAGGCATCATAATTAACTTTCATAACACCATCTTCAACAACAAAAGTGTTTTTGTAATTTTCCCCAACGGGGTGTCCTTTAATTTTTATAATCCAATCATTTAAATCTTTACCGTTGAATAATTTCACCCAATTTTCTTTAACAATAGCAGATGATTCAGCTTTATTTTCAGTGCTCTTACAATTTAGCAATAGTAATAAACACAATGCATTCAAGAATAATTTCTTTAATATTATCATAGTTTAGTTTATTTAATTTTGTTTTTTTTTTATAAAGACCATGCTCTTCCACCAGTAGCTTCTTCTAAAGAAACACAGCCTTGTTGACGACCCGGAATGGGGTCATAAACTAAAATGTTTTTCCCTATGTGCTCACTTGTTTTATAAGCCCATACCGCAAAATCCCTTAAATTAGTTAGGGCAATGAAAACCGTATTTTCTTCTTCTAAATAGATTTCACGTTGTTCTTTTTTGATTCTTAAATAATGGTTTAGCAACCCCTGATAATCTTCTTTTTTTAAAGCGGAAACACCTAAATCTGTTATTGGTAACTCTTCCATGATACAGCTTATACCATTTAAAAATTCTGAAGTTTGTTCCTGATTATACACTTTGGAAGCAAACAAGTCTAGAAATTCAGGAACATTAACATCTAATGCCCCAGGTGTATCTTCTGTTTTTGGAAGCATGATATCTATTAAGTTTTTCACCAAAACACCTTCTTCAAAAGATAAAAGTTGTGGCACCCAAACTTCTGGTTCTGTTTTACAACTTTGAAATAAGCTTAAAACACTTGGTGTGGCAACTGCATAACCTAGAGATAAGCCTAATCCTTTTAATACGCTTCTTCTTTTCATGTGTTTGTATTTATTGTTTTTTTTCGGTCATCCCGATAGCTATCGGGATTTCCACATAGTCATTCCTATGTATATCGAAAGCTAGATATGGAAGTTTCATGTGTTCATTTTTTTAAATTCTTGAACAGCATGGTCAACTGCTCTGGCGGTTAAAGCCATATAGGTGAGTGACGGGTTTTGACAGCCCGATGACGTCATACAAGCACCATCTGTAACATATACATTCGTAACCGTATGAATTTGATTGTTGGCATTTAAAACAGATGTTTTAGGGTTTCTGCCCATGCGTGCTGTTCCCATTTCATGGATTCCAATACCAGGAGCTGCTAGGTTGTCAAAAGTTTCAATTTCTGTAAACCCTGCAGATTCTAACATTTCAACAGCTTGTTGAATCATGTCTTTTCGCATGCTTAGTTCGTTTTCTTTCCATTCGGCATCAAAAGTTACGGTAGGTAATCCCCATTCATCTAATTTTTCATAATCTAAGGTCATCTTATTTTCGTGATAAGGTAAACACTCTCCAAAACCACCAAGCCCCATTCTCCATTCGCCAGGTTCCAACATTTTTTGCTTAAATTCTTCGCCATAGCCAAGTTCTGCAACATGCTCAGAAATACCGCCTCTACCAGCACCACCTTGATAACCAAAACCTCTTAAAAATTCTTTTTTCTTGCTATCATTATCTCCTAAATTCCTAAATCTTGGAACATAAACACCATTTGGCCTTCTGCCCGTGTAATACTTGTCATTAAATTTATCCAATCGCCCTGATGCGCCAGCCCCAAGATGATGATCCATAATATTATGTCCCAATTCGCCAGAATCATTTCCTAAACCATTTGGAAATCTTTCAGACTTTGATTGCATTAATATAGAAGCGGAAGCAATAGTAGATGCACAACAAAATATAATTTTAGCGTTAAAAATATGGGTCTCTTTAGTTTCTGAATCAATCACTTTAACACCGGTCGCTTTTTTAGTGGCATCATCATAAATAATTTCATGGGCGATGGAATTAGGTCTTAGGTTCATGTTTCCGGTGCGTTCTGCGGCAGGTAAGGTTGCCGAATTACTACTAAAATAACCTCCAAAAGGACAACCGCGAATGCACCTATTTCTATATTGGCAGTTACTACGACCATCGTGCGACGCATTACCTGTTATATGGGCAACCCGACCAATAGTCAAAACCCTGCCTTGGTTTTTTGCCATTTGTTCTTTCAGGTATTGCTCAACACAATTAAGCTCCATAGGTGGGCTAAATATACCGTCAGGCAATTGAGGGAGTCCTAATACTTCTCCACTTACTCCAATATAACTTTCTACGTAATCGTACCATGGTGAAAGATCTTCATAACGAATGGGCCAATCGACGCCATGTCCATCTTTTTTATTAGCCTCAAAATCCAAATTGCTTAACCTATAGCTTTGTCTGCCCCAAGTTATGGAGCGACCACCTACATGATAACCTCGCATCCAATCGAAACGTTTGGTTTCGTTATAAGGGTGCTTTAAATCGTTTACAAACCAATGTTTGCTCTCGCGAGTAGTGGTATAACCAGTACGGCCCTGTTTTAATTGTTTTTCTTGTTCTTCAACAGTATTTTCACCTCTTAATTCTGGATCCCAAGGATCAACTTGCATTGTTGGATAATCTTCAATATGTTTTACCATACGTCCGCGTTCCAGAACTAGTGTTTTAAGTCCTTTTTCACACAATTCTTTGGCAGCCCACCCACCGCTAATGCCAGTACCAATAACTATGGCATCATACATTTCATTCATATTATTCGATTGTTTTTTATTTATAACGACCATGCTTTTCCACCTGTAGCTTCTTCAACAGTAATACAAGCTGAATAAACACCGGGAATGGGGTCGTAAGCTAAAATTTCCTCCCCTACTTTTTCAGAGGTACAATATCCAAACATGGCATAATACCTGACTGAAAGTAAAAATTTATACATCGTGTAACGTTCAAGCGCATCTTCATTTACTTGTTCTGGTCTTAATTTTTGTTCTTGAAGCACTAAATCTACCACTTCCTCAGGCATGGTAAAATAAGACGATAATAATTTTTCGAAATCAGATTTCTTACCTTCCAAAATAATAGGATTATAAGTTGAAGCAAATTTTTCAGCAAATAGTGTGGCACCGTTTTTAAACAAATCTTGATTCACTTTATTTTCAATCTCAAAATACATCATATCCAAAAATTGTGGCACGTTTAAATCCAACGCTCCGGGAGTATCTGTTTTTGGTAATATAATGTCTATTAAATGTGTGACCATGTACTTTTCATCAATTGATAAAAACATGGGATTCCAGTTTTCGGTTTCCGCAGTACAAGAAGCAAGCATATTGAAAATGGTAGGAGCCGCCACAGTGTAGCCTAAACCCATGGTCAAGTTTTTTAATGCATCTCTTCTATTCATAATGAACTCGTTTTATTTTTTTTAAACTCGGCAGCCGCATGATTAGCAGCTCTAGCCGTTAAAGCCATATAAGTCAATGATGGGTTTTGGCATGCCGAAGACGTCATACAAGCACCATCCGTAACATATACATTAGGTACAGCATGCACTTGGTTATGTTCGTTTAAAACGGAAGTTTTTGGGTCTCGCCCCATTCTAGCAGTTCCCATTTCGTGGATACATGCACCAGGTGATGCATTACCATTATGACCTTTTACATTTTTATATCCAGCGGCTTTTAACATAGCGACCGCTTGATTCATAATGTCTTCGCGCATTTTTATTTCATTTTCTTTAAATTCTGCATCAAAATCCAAAGTTGGTAATCCCCAATCATCTAGAATATCATAGTTTAGAGTTACCTTATTTTCATGGTAAGGCAAACATTCACCAAAACCACCCATACCAATATGCCATGGCCCTGGTTTTAATAATTCTTCTTTCAAATCCTTGCCATAACTCAATTCTGAAACTGCCGCACGCCAATTGGTTCTGCTAGCTCCTCCTTGATAACCGTAGCCTCTAATAAAATCTTTTGTTTCTGTTTTTTTGTCTCCTAAATTTCTAAAGCGTGGAATGTAAAATCCGTTGGGGCGACGTCCTTTATAATACTTCTCATCATAACCATCTACCTCTGCAGAAGCACCAACACCATAGTGATGATCCATAAGGTTGTGTCCTAATTCACCACTATCATTTCCCAATCCATTTGGAAAACGTTTAGATTTTGATTGCATTAAAACACTGGCTGTGGCAACTGTAGAAGCACAGCAAAATACAATGGAAGCTTTAAAAAAGAATTTTTCTTTTGTATTGGCATCAATAACTTTTACGCCGGCAGCTTGTTTAGTATTTTCATCGTAAACAATTTCATAAGCAATGGAATCGGGGCGTAAATGCATATTCCCTGTTCGTTCGGCTGCTGGTAAGGTTGATGAATTACTACTAAAATATCCTCCAAACGGGCATCCACGTACACATCTATTTCTGTATTGACAGTTAGAGCGCCCCTCGTGCATAGCGTTTCCAGTTTTATTGGCAACGCGTCCAATAGTTAACAATCTATCATCATCAAATTTTTCATCCAAGATTTTTTGAAAATCTTTTTCAACACAGTTTAGCTCCATTGGTTCGGATAGTTTTCCGTCTGGTAAATGGGGAAGTCCTAAATTTTGCCCAGATACCCCAATAAATTCCTCTACTTTATCATACCACGGTGCAATGTCGTTGTAACGAATGGGCCAATCTACACCGTATCCATCATTCTTATTTGCTTCAAAATCCAAATCACTCAACCTGTAAGATTGTCTTCCCCACATGATCGAACGACCACCAACATGATACCCACGCAACCAATCAAAACGTTTGATTTCGTTATAAGGATGTTTTAAATCGTCAACAAACCAATGCCTGTTTTCCGGTTTTGTCAGTCCACCTCCCCATAATCTATTTTGTTTCTGTTGGTTCGCTAACTCTGCTTCACTTTGTTCTCCTCTATGCTTTAAATCCCATTCATCATCATGCATCGTTGGGTAATCTTCTATATGCTTTACCATTCGGCCTCTATCGAGTACTAATGTTTTTAAACCATTTTCACAAAGCTCCTTTGCTGCCCAACCTCCACTTATTCCAGTGCCAATAACAATGGCATCATATGGAGTTGGGTATTCTGTTATCACTTCTTCACTCATTATCGTTTTTATGCTTATTTTAATTATAGTAAAAGATTAAATGAAAGAGGATTCTACTAATTTGATAATCCCAATTCATAAAAATAAAGAAAATAATAATTAAATTTCTAATTATTGGAAAAATAACTAATTTGCAAGATATTCATGTTCAAATTATTTCAGTGAAAATAAATACACAAGAAATTCAGCCTTATAAAGCGGACGGAGTTGTCTATCATGCGGACACCTGCTTGCCATTAATTGATGCCGTTAAAAGAAATAAAGTAAAATTCAAAGCACTTGCAAGACATACATATCCTGGTGATAGGCTCGACGAAAACACACTTGGACTTAATAGCATTGGATATTGGGATGCCAACGAGCCACAAGATTGGGGTTTGGATTGGCACAGAAACGAGGGACTGGAATTCCATTTTTTAGAATCTGGATCCATGCCTTATTTGCAAGAAAACAAAGAGGCCATTTTAACGCCCAACCACTTAACCATAACACGCCCTTGGGAAGCCCATAAAGTGGGGAATCCATATATTGGCATGGGTAAATTCTATTGGGTTATTATTGATTTGGAAGTTCGCAGACCACATCAAAATTGGGTTTGGCCCGATTGGATAACCTTAACCAACAATGATTTAGAGCGCCTTACTGCTATTTTAAGGCAAAACGAAAAGTCCATTTTAAAAACCAATCAAAGTGTGAGAGATTGTTTTTCGAAAATTAGCAAAGCCATAGACACGGATGAAAAAGGTAGCAATGCCTCAAAAATAAGATTACTAATAAACTACTTATTGGTTTTATTGCTCGATTTATTGAATACGGATGATATGGTGCTGAACGAATCGCTTACCGATAGTTCCAGAAGCGTTAAATTCTTTTTAAACGAACTTGAAAAAAATCTTTCCGAAAATTGGACCATCGAACTCATGGCGCAATCTGCTGGCGTTGGCTTAACACGATTTACACACCACTGCAAACAGCTAACAAACTTAACACCCATGCGCTATTTAACCATGAAACGTTTAGAAATGTCTAAAGAGATTTTAAAGGATGAAGAAGAATTATCTATTGCCCAAATTGCTTACATGTGTGGTTTCACAACGAGTCAATATTTCGCAACTGTGTTCAAAAAACATGAAAAGTGTTCACCCAACCAATATAGATTGAAATATGCTATCGAAAACTTTCAATTTGCCTAATAACAATAAAATATGAAGGTCTTAAATTTGTTTAAAATCTTTCACTGAATAATAATACACAGTAGTTAAAATATTATATCCTATTTTCACATGATACTACTACGTGCAATATTTAAAATAAATTTAAAGTCATGAAACTTCCATAATGAATTCTCTAAAACCAATGGAATAATTATATGGAAGCACCATGTGACCAATAAAAAACAATAAATATAAACCACATGAAACTTCCATTACTAAATTTTGATACACAAAGGAATGATTATATGGAAGCACCATGTGACAATTAAAAAACAAATAATATAAACACATGAAACGAAGAGATTTTGTTACTAAAACTATTGGTGCAGGTGCTGCTTTATCGGTACTCGGTATAGTTGCTTGTAAAAATACTGCCAAAAAAAACGATGCTGCTATGGCTCTTCCTAAAAATGAAGATACTTCTTTGTTTTTTAAAATGTCGCTTGCACAATGGTCTTTACACCGCACGCTATTTGACAATAAAATGGACCATTTGGATTTTGCTGCAAAAGCCAGAAGTTTTGGTTTTGAAGGTTTGGAATATGTGAATGCTTTTTTTAAGGATAAAGCTGAAGATATGTCTTATCTAAAAGAAATGAACACCAGAGCAAATTCTGAAGGGCAAAAAAACGTATTGATTATGATTGATGGTGAAGGAACTCTTGCAAATTCCAATACAAAAGAAAGACTAAAAGCCATTGAAAATCATTACAAATGGATTGAAGCAGCACATTTTTTAGGGTGTCATGCCATTCGGGTAAATTTAGCGGGGGGCACCGATAAAGAGGATGCTGTTAAAGCTAGTGTAGATTCATTAAACACCCTTTCAGAGTATGCAAAAGGCTCTAATATTAATGTATTGGTTGAAAATCATGGTGGGTTTTCTTCAAACGGAAAATGGATGACCCAAGTGTTTTCGCAAATAAAAAATGATAATTGCGGTACGTTGCCAGACTTTGGAAATTTCTGCATAGAAAAAAACGAAGAAAAAGGTTGTATTGAGGAATATGATAGATATGTGGGCATAAAAGAATTATTGCCTTTTGCGAAAGCCGTAAGTGCAAAATCATACAATTTCGATGAGAAAGGTAATGACACCCTTTTGGATTATTACAGAATAATGAAAATGGTAAAGGAATCCGGTTACACGGGATTTGTTGGTGTTGAATATGAAGGAAATGAAGTTTCAGAAGACAAAGGTATCGAATTAACCAGGGATTTATTGATTAAAGTCGGGAAACAACTATCATGAATCATTAAGTAACCAACCAATCTAAATATTTTTTAAAACATGGAAAACATCAATAAGAACAGACTCTTTCTGGCGAGTTGCCTTGCCTTAATTACGACTGCCATGACCTTTGCCATTAGGGCAAGACTGGAAACCGTTTTTGGTCCAGAAGGCGTTGGTTTGACACTGGAACAAATTGGGTACGCATTTACGCCGGCATTTTTTGGTTTTACGCTCGCTATGGTTTTTGGAGGGCCTTTGGTGGATTTTATCGGAATTAAAAAAATAACTTGGATTGCTTTTATAACGCATGCCATAGGAATTGTGTGGACCATTATGGCAGATTCCATGACGTCGTTGTTCTTAGCTACTTTATTTGTCGGCATTGGAAATGGTATGGTTGAAGCTGCTTTAAATCCCATGATCGCATCCATGTACACCAATGAAAAAACGAAAATGCTCAATCGGTTCCATGTATGGTTTCCTGGGGGTATCGTAATTGGGGCTCTTGTAGGCTGGCTTATAATGGATGTTATAGGACTTAGCTGGCAAATTATGGTAGCCACCTTATTTATACCTTTAATTATTTATGGCGCGTTATTTTATGGTCAAAAATTCCCAGTTACCGAGCGTGTCCAAATGGGCATAAGCAACAGTAAAATGTTTTCAAGTATAGGCAAACCATTATTCTTATTTATGGTATTTTTTATGTTTTTAACCGCAGCTTCCGAATTGGGAACCACACAACGTATTGAATCGCTTTTAAAAGAATCTGGTACCATACCCCTATTAGTTTTGGCATTTATTAACGGTATTATGGCATTGGGCAGACTGTTTGCGGGTCCAGTGGTTCATAAATTAAAACCGGCGGGCATGTTGTTGTATTCAGCCATATTCACCTTTATTGGTCTGTGGCTATTAACTGTTACAACTGGCGGTATGGTATTTGCTGCCGCTGCTGTTTTCGCCATGGGTGTTACGTTCTTTTGGCCAACCATGTTGGGTTTTGTAGCAGAATATTTACCGGAAACCGGTGCTTTAGGCTTATCCATTATGGGTGGTGCTGGTATGTTTTCGGTATCATTGGTGTTACCGGTTATGGGAAATTTAATGGATAACGCCAGTGCAGCTGAGGCGTTGAGAACCATGTCTATTTTACCCGCTATACTTATAATCGCCTTTTTAGGGTTGAATATTTATATGAAGAAAAGAAGTAAAACTGAACAAGCTTAACTATGGCAAGAAAATTAAGAATGGGAATGGTTGGTGGCGGCACGGGGTCGTTCATTGGAGACGTACACAGAAAAGCGGCGGCAATTGATGGTATGATAGAATTGGTCTGTGGTGCGTTTAGTAGCAGTGCAGAAAAATCGATCGCATCAGGAAAAGCATTATTTCTCCCTGAAGAAAGATGCTACGGAACTTTTGAAGACATGATTTTAAAAGAAAAACAACTTCCGGAAAGTGAACGAATGGATTTCGTGTCGATTGTAACGCCCAACCACATGCACTTTCCGCCAGCAAAAATGGCTTTGGAAAACGGGTTTCATGTGGTATGCGATAAACCCATGACCTTGACTTTAGATGAAGCCATCGAGTTGGAAAAAATAATTGCAAAAAGCGGAAAACTATTCGCACTAACCCATAATTATACAGGTTACCCATTGGTAAAGCAAGCTAAAGCAATGGTAGCTAAAGGCGATTTGGGAACCATTAGAAAAATACAAGTACAATATTTACAAGGATGGTTATCAACATCCCTCGAGAAAACGGGTCAAAAACAAGCTTCTTGGAGGGTTGACCCCAAGATTTCAGGAATAGGTGGCGCATTAGGTGATATTGGCACGCATGCCGAAAATTTGGTTGAATATATTACAGGTTTAAAAATTGATGAATTGGCTGCCGACTTAGGTAGATTTGGCGAAGGACGTGTTTTAGATGATGATGGCAATATTCTAATAAGAATGGAAAATGGTGCCAAAGGCACGATGTCCTTTTCTCAAATAGCATTAGGGGAAGAGAATAATTTAGCCATTAAAGTTTACGGAACAAAAGGCAGTATGGAATGGCATCAGGAAAACCCAAATCAATTAATAACACATTGGTTGGATGCTCCGGTAAAAATATACACACCTAATGGAAACAATCTGTATGATGAAGCATTGAGCGTATCGCGTATTCCCGCAGGACATCCTGAAGGTTATTTAGAAGCTTTTGCAACCATATATAAAAATTTCGCAACGCATTTAATGGCGGTTCTTGATGGAAAAAAAATAGACAAACCTGATTACCCAACCGCTAAAGATGGTGTTCGTGGAATGCAATTTATTTATGCATCCGTCGAAAGTGATAAAAATAATGCAGCTTGGACAAAGTTCAAAAAGTAATTATTTGAATTTTAAATATAAAAAAATAAAAATCAACGTGCCCAGTTCCTCCCATTCGGGGAGGTTAGGTGGGGAAAATTAACAATTAACAAATCCCTCCCTTTCGGGGAGGTTAGGTGGGGAATGAAAACAATAAAAGGACCAGCAGTATTTTTAGCGCAGTTTGCAGGAAGTGAAGCACCATTTAATAGTTTGGATGGGATGTGCAAATGGGCTGCCGATTTAGGCTATAAAGGGATTCAAATACCAACTTGGGAACCTAATTTGATTGATATTGAAAAAGCTGCGAAAAGTAATACCTATTGTGATGAGTTAAAAGGAAAAGTAAATTCTTATGGGTTGGAAATAACCGAACTATCAACCCATTTACAAGGGCAATTGGTAGCGGTTCACCCAGCATACGACACGATGTTTGATGGGTTTGCACCGGAAGCAGTACGAGGCAATCCGAAAGCCAGAACCGAATGGGCCATTGATTTTGTGAAAAAATGTGGCACAGTTAGTGGCAGATTGGGCTTAAAATCGCACGCATCGTTTTCAGGCGCCTTATTGTGGCACACGGTGTATCCTTGGCCACAAAGACCAAATGGATTAGTGGAATTAGGTTTTGAAGAATTGGCAAATCGTTGGCTGCCCATTTTAAATCATTTTGACGAACATGGGGTGGATATATGTTATGAATTGCATCCTGGGGAAGATTTACATGATGGGGTTACGTTCGAACGCTTTTTAGAAGCTACAAACAATCATACACGTGCTAATATTCTTTATGATCCAAGCCATTTTGTACTTCAGCAATTGGATTATTTGACGTTTATCGATTATTATCACGAACGTATTAAAGCATTTCACGTTAAAGATGCCGAATTTAATCCAACAGGAAAACAAGGTGTTTATGGTGGTTTTAGCGATTGGAAAGACCGTGCAGGACGTTTTCGTTCTTTGGGTGACGGACAAGTAGATTTTAAAGGTATTTTTTCAAAATTAACCAAATATGGATGTGATGTTTGGGCAGTCATGGAATGGGAATGTTGCATAAAATCCTCTGAACAAGGCGCAAGAGAAGGTGCGCCTTTTATTCAAAACCATATTATTGAAGCAGCCGAAAGAAGTTTTGATGATTTTGCAGGCGGGAGCATTGATAAAGCGCATTTAAAGAAAATTTTAGGTTTATAATACTATGAAAAAATTAATTATTTGTCTTTTGTCAGGGTTTGTTTTTATGTCTTGTTTAGGGCAAAAAAAAGAAGCAGTTGAATCAATAACGGAAGAGCCAACCAAACCAGAAGCGACAGAGGTTTGGGAACCAATTCCGCCAACAGTTATTCCAGGTAATAACAATGAACCACCAAGTGATGCCATTGTGTTGTTTAACGGAAAAAACTTTAATGAATGGGTTTCAATTAAAGACTCCAGCAGTGTCAAATGGATATTGAATAAAGATGGGAGCATGACGGTTAAGGGTAAAACTGGCAATATTCAAACCAAAAGAAATTTTGGAAATGTTCAGCTTCATATTGAATGGAAGTCTCCAGAAGACGATGAAGGAATTGGCCAACAACGCGGTAACAGTGGTGTGTTTCTTCAAGGTAGATATGAAGTTCAGGTCCTCGATAATAATGATAATGACACTTATGCTAATGGTCAGGTAGGTTCTATTTACAAGCAATCGATTCCTTTGGCAAAAGCTTCATATCCAACAGGTAAATGGAACACTTACGATATTATTTATCATACACCAAAGTTTGATACAGATGGAGAAAAAACGAAATCTGCATATATTACCTTATTGCATAATGGTATTTTGATTTTAGATCATTATGAAATAAAAGGTACTACAGAGTATATAGGTTGGCCTAAAAATGTACCTCATGGAAAAGCCCCAATAATGCTTCAAGACCATGGTGACGCTGTAAGTTATAGAAATATTTGGGTTAGAGAACTCTAAAAAAACTCAATTAAGTAACCACTATTGTAATGAACAGTAGTAAATTTTACAACAAAACTACCCTATAATTTCTTTTGATTACGCACATGCATTTAGTCTTGGTTTACTGTGAAATGTTAAAGTACATGACTAAAATTTAATTAGGCTCAAATCATTAACTAGGGTCTCCTCAGACTCTCTGAATAGCCTATTTACAGTGGGTTTTAAACGATTTCAGATGCTTTTTAATGCAAGGTTATTTGCCTCTTTATGCAAATTTTCAGTATTTCGTAACAGTTTTTTTGGGAATAAAATAAAATTTCCGCAATCCGGGAAACACTGCATTTGATAAAAGTATCATTAAAATGGCTTAAAATGCGTATATGGGCATATTGAAAAATCTGAAAAATAGTTTTTTGTTACAAATTGACTTTCTGAGGAAACCCTAACTAATTCGACATGTTCAATTTCTCCCCTTTTTTCAAGGGGAGATGCCTTTAGGCAGAGGGGTCAACAATATTATATATTTTAATAATATGAGCCATTTTCATCATTTCCTAAAGTGAAAGTTATTTAATGTTCTTCCACATGGAACGGTATTTAAAATCTAAATACCCACCTTCTTCATAAAACTTTCGCATTTAAACTTTGTGCTTCAAAATCAAAAAATTTTATTATCAGTTCTTCAAATTACATTAAAAAATACACTTAATCGATTATTTTTGCGTTTCATGGATTTTTATATTACATTTGAACGATAAAATAATTAGTCCCAAGCTAAATTTAACCTTTCATGAAAGAGATTGCTGTTTCATTCAGAATCTGTATCTATATAGTATGCCTCTCTCTTCCGTATGATACTTTTTCACAAGAATATGTGTCTCCCAAAAAAGAAATACAGGGATCAACACTAATTTCAAATGAAATTCAGGAAAAATCGTCCCAAATAAATTTGAATGCAGAAGCTAGTCCATTATTTTTTGATAGTGATGGCGATGGGGTTTACGATTATGTGGATATGGATGATGACAATGATGGCATCCCGGATTTTATAGAAGAAAACAATTGCCTCTTGTTGTCTGGACCCCCTGTAAACTATAAATTTTTTAATGAAACTTTTGGCTCTGGAAATACCATAAGTACCAACATCGGTAACGTTTTGATTTCGGATGTGTGGGCGAATATTGAGGACCATACGCCCAATGATACCAATGGGAGAATGGCTATTTTTAATGCAGATGCTGCGCCTACTGTTTTCTATGAAACCCAAATTAAAGGAACACTGCCAAATGTGCCTATTGCATATAGTTTCTGGGCAATTAATATCGATGCACCTGATACCCATTTTATCACTGATGAAAATGGAGGGAATGCCAGTTTATTTACCCATAGAATTTTACCAAATATTAACATAAATATTTATTCACTGGATAAAAGGAGGTTACTTGCAACTTTTAATACGGGAGATATTACCAGATGTGGCGATACTTTTTCGCCTGATGACCATACGGGAACTTATCCACATGCAGCGGATACCAATTACAATACTTGCGAAACATCACAATGGCAACAGTTTACACAACAATTTTCAACCACAGAAACTGGATTCGTTTTGCAACTCGTCAATAACGCACCTGATGGCGATGGAAATGATTTTGCCATGGATGATATGGAAATAAGACAAACCTTGTGCGATAGGGACGGTGATGGTGTTGCTGATATTTTTGATCTGGATTCTGATAATGATGGCATCCCAGATGTGGTAGAAGGCAACCCTACCAGTGCTGGTTTAAGTGAAGGAAAGGCTACCTTAACAGACGTTTCCAATTGGATGGATTTAAATGGCAATGGCATGCTGGATAGCTTGGAATCTATTTTAGCTATAGATACCGATGGCGATGGCATTCCTGATTATTTGGATTTAGACAGCGATAACGATGGTTTATTTGATGTGGATGAATCTGGTGTGATAAACTCCAACGATGCTACCTTCCAAAATGGGGATGGCGACATTACAGGCAATGGCGTGGGTGATGGTCCGGAATCTGAAACTTTTAGGAAAAAAGATGTTGATGGCGATGGAATTATTGAGGGCTATGGAGACGGTATTTTGGATATTTTTGATTTCCATCAAGGAAATAACAACTACGCAGATTCTTATGGAAACCATAGCCAAGGTACAGGCCCTTTATATACGAAGGATTCCGATGGTGATGGCATCCCAGACTATAGAGATCCTTATAACGATTTAACCTCAATTTACGATATTGACACTATAGAAATTTATTCAAACTTACCGCACACAGCAGGCGTTTTGGATAGCAAAATAGATTTAGACGGCGATGGTATTATGGCATCGCGCGATGGTGATGACACGGTTTTTGGTTCTCCCAGAAATCTGGACCAAAGTTATAGTTTGTACTTTGATGGACGGAATGACTACGTTGAAGACACCACTATTATAAGCTCTGGAAGCGCTACTTTAATGGCGTTTATAAAATCTGATGGTGCAAATACACATTCAAACCAAAGAATTATTGCGGGTCAAAGTGATTTTTATATCAGGATCAATACCGATAATACCATTTCCGCTATTGCCGAAGGTGTTAGTTTAACGTCTACCAGTAAAGCTCCTTTGGGTATTTGGATGCATATAGCAGTAAGCACCACTTCTAAAAGCACCGTTTTATACATCAATGGTGTGGAAGAAGCCAGTGGTACTTCTGGAGGTGTTACAAGTACTTCAAATTTTATGATTGGCAGAGCCATAATCAATGATTATTATTTTAAGGGTGACATAGATGAAATTAGGGTTTTTGATGCTGCTTTATCCGCTGATGACATTAAAAAAATGGTGTACCAAGAACTGGATGAAGCCTATAATTTTAACCGAGGCAAAATTGTTCCTATGGACATTTCAGGGTCTATCGGCACCCATTTGGTTAAATATTATAAAATGGATGGGTATAAAGATGATATTTTAGACGATAAAAAAACAATCGCCATTGACCAAATTTCGGGTGCAAAAATGTATAACTTTAAGACCATTCATTTTCAAAAAGCGCCATTACCTTACATAACTAACGCCGATGGAAATTGGACTGATGCCACGAATTGGTTACATGGTAACGAATGGGACATTACAACCAAAAAAGACAATCCTAATGAAGCTTCCATTATTCATCTAAAGCACAACATAAACCTAAACGGTTCGTATAACACACAAGGTATGGTGGGGTTAATTGTTAATTCAGGGAAAGAATTTTCTATTGAAGGCAACAAAGGTTTATACAACAGTTGGTATTTAAAACTTGATGGCTTGATCGATTTGGATGATGAATCACAGCTCATCCAAACTGAAAACAGCATTTTGGATGTGGCCAGTGCGGGCAAATTAGAACGCGACCAAAAAGGCACGAAAGATTTGTACACCTATAAATATTGGTGTTCCCCCGTGGGCCTAAGCAATACCACCAGCAACAACAATAGTTATAAACTAATCGATAACATTCTAAAAAACGGCACAATTCCTACTACACCTAATAACATTACTTTTTTAAATGCTGGTTATAATGGCACTATAAACGGCACCAATATAGCCATTGCAGACTATTGGATATGGAAATATGCCAATAATGTAAGTAACAGCACTTACACTTGGCAACATATAAGACGAACAGGAACTATAAGCGCTGGTCAAGGGTTTACCATGAAAGGGGTGGAAAGCTCCACTACGTCCTATACCTCAACCCAAAACTATACGTTTTATGGGAAACCCAATAATGGCGATATCGTTTTACCTCTTATGGCAAAAAACGATTATCTAATAGGGAACCCATACCCTTCAACACTTGATGCAAACGAATTTATTCTAGACAACATTAGCAATTTTGGGGGTAGAGCCGCCACCAACATTATCAATGGCACTTTATATTTCTGGGATCATTTTGCGAACAATACACATTCCATAACTGGATACAACGGTGGTTATGCCACCTATACATTAACAGGCGCACTGCCTGCTATTTCAAACAATACCAGAAATTTTGCCAGTGGAGCAGAGGGTACCAACCTACCAGGACGCTATATTCCAGTGGGTCAAGGTTTTTTTGTAGTAGGAGATGCTGGAGGCGCTATAACCTTTAAAAATAGTCAGCGTACTTTTATTGGTACTTCCGGATTTTTAAAAGCAACAACATCACAGTCTAAATCGGTGCAAACAAATTCGGACACCAGAGCAAAAATCAGACTTAAATTTGATTCCCCTAAAGGATACCATCGCTTAATTTTAGCGGGTGTTGATGAAAATGCTTCCAATGGTTTTGATATAGGTTATGATGCACCACTTATTGAAGACAATCAAGAAGATATGTTCTGGGTGTTTGCGGACAAAAAGTTCGTGATACAAGGCGTTGATAATTTTAGCGTAGACCAAAAATTACCATTGGGACTAAAAACAATGCAAACAGGATTGGTGCAAATAAAAATTGATGCTCTGGAAAACATATCCAATAATCTGAATGTCCTGTTACACGATAAAGAACTGAACATTTACCACGATTTAAAACAAAATGGTTATGAAGTCTATTTGAATGCAGGAACGTATTTAAATCGCTTTGAAATGACATTTTCCAATGCGGCTGCATTAAGCACTAAAGTGTTTGAAAACACCTCTATCCAAGTCTATTTCTCAAATGAAAACAAAAGTATCGTAATCCATAATCCTGAAATTAAAAACATTGAATACACCGAAGTATTCAACATATTAGGACAGTCCATCTATAAATTTGAAACGCAAACCAATAAAAATTATAGTGAGTATAAAATGGCACCTATCCATTCTGGCACCTACATTGTAAAACTAAAAACAGATATGGGTGTGTTGACTAAAAAAGTATTGATAAAATAAAGTGTTGATTTTGTAGTAGCCCCAAATCTACCATCAATTTTTGACGCTTTTTAACGGAGTCCTAACGTGATAATTAGGACTCTTTTATTTGAATTGGTTTATCTATTTTATATGGTTTATCAATTCTGCAAGAGGTATTTTAAACTGCTCCCCAGAAACCATATTTTTCAGTGTATAACTATTGGATTTTATTTCCTCCTCACCTACTAAAACCACAAACGGAATGTTACGTTTGTTGGCATGGTTCATTTGTTTTTTCATTTTGTCCGCCTCAGGATATAATTCCGTATTAATGCCTTCGGAACGCAGTTGTTTAATAGCTTTTAAACAAAACAGCGCTTCTTTATCGCCAAAATTAATAAACAAAACATCCACGTTTTTATTGACTGTTTCCGGGAACAGGCCTAATTCTTCCAAAACCAAATAAATACGATCCAATCCAAAGCTAATACCAACACCACTTAGAACATCTTTCATCCCAAAAATACTAGTTAAATCGTCATATCTACCACCGCCACCAATAGAACCCATCTGCACGGTTTTTGGTGCAGCTACCTCAAAAATGGCACCAGTGTAGTAATTTAAACCACGTGCTAAAGTAACATCCAGTTGTAAAGTAGCGGTTGTTAAGCCTAATTCTGAAATGGCTTCATTTATAAACGCTAATTCTTCAATCCCTTTTTTGCCTTCTTTGGAAGTTGATAAAATTCCTTTTAAAGATTCAATTTGCGATTCAAACGAACCTGACAGCGTGAATAAAGGTTGTAATTTTGAAATTCCAGCTTCTGAAATACCTTTACTTAGCATTTCTTCTTTTACCTTGTCCTCGCCTATTTTATCAAGTTTATCCAAAGCGACCGTAAAATCTATTAATTTGTCTGAAGCTCCAATAACTTCAGCAATTCCAGAAAGTATTTTTCGGTTATTTATTTTAATGGTAACACCTTCCAATTTTAAAGCTGAAAAAACGGTGTCGTACAACTGTATAAACTCCACTTCTTGCCAAAGCGATGTACTACCAACCACATCGGCATCACATTGGTAAAACTCCCTAAAACGACCTTTTTGAGGTCTATCGGCGCGCCAAACAGGTTGTATTTGGTAGCGTTTAAAGGGGAATTCTATTTCGTTTTGGTGTTGTACTACGTAGCGTGCAAAAGGGACTGTTAGGTCGTAGCGGAGGGCTTTTTCGGAGATATAATCACTCATGTATTTAGGAGCTAAATTCAAACTAAATCCTCCTAAAACGGTCATCGTCAAATACGACAACGTATCATTATCTGCTAACTTTAATTTTTCAACCTCACCCTGTCTTATTATGTGTAAATCAATAAAATACCATATATCATTAGCTAATTGATTAAAATTAGTCTTACTTTCTTCTAATTTTATTTTTTTCTCTTTCAAAAATATTTTGGGATACTCTTTTAGAAAATTATCTTTAAAAGCATCAGTGCTTTCTTCTGAAAAATCATTAACTTCTTTTAAATAAAGTTGAAAATTGAATAAAATGGTTTTAATAGATTCAACTAAAGAAATATTGAACATACTTAAAAATTCTCCAGAATTCAAAATCTTAAAAATCAATCGATCCCCTTCATCGCCATATTTCCCCATTAAGGTTTCAGAATTCTCAAAACTTGGTGTTTCAATAGGTTGAAAACCAAAAGTTTCGAAAGCACCACGAATGGTATTGAAAATATAGTTTCGCTTTGCTACTTCTTGTGGGTTAAAATCTCTGGTTCCTTTCGGGATGCTTGGTTTTTGAGCCATATTTAACTACCTGCGAAAGCAGGTATCTTTTTTTATTGATTTTTTCATTTCTACTTTAGCAGAAATGCAAAAATAATAGTTTTAAATGATAAAAGATTAACTTCGTTGAATCTTCGATTTCCTGCCTGCGCAGGAATGGAGCAAAAATAATTAATGAAAACGTTATTGCGAGCTTTTTCATTAGAAAAACACAAAGCCTTAACAATATTCACAAACTGATGTTGCTATTTTTTTGTCGCGCAAAGGCGCAAAGGCGCAAAGGCGCAAAGTTAAACTGAAAACTGCGACTGAAAACTGCGACTGCGACTGAAAACTGCGACTCCTTTCCTAATTTATCAACCCATCAAAATACTTAAATAAATCGCCTTTGGTAATGGCAGCACCTTGTTCAATCATTTTAAACTTGTCTAGGTTTTTATCGTCGCTATAAGGTTTATCGGCTTGTAAAAACTCCACACTTTCGTCCATTAAATTTTCGCGCAGCCAATTGTAACCGTCTTTTGTGGTGATATCAACTTTATCATTTTTTACGTTTACAACAATGGCTTTCATTTTTTTATCCCCCAAACGGAATAAATAGATATGTTGTGCCGAAAAATGTTCTAAATATTTTGCTTTGTTTAAAACGCCTTCCCAAATTAAATCGCTAAATACATCCAGTTCCATTTCTGCCAGTTCGGGTTTATTGGTTTTCAAATTGGCCCATTCATCGGCAGTAATGGATTGTGTTGCCAAAAAGTTTATAAACTCTTGGTGTAATGCTTCAAATTGCTCTTTTGTAAGTCTTGAATATTTCATATTACCTTATTAATCTCCCTATTTCGACTGCGCTCAACACAAGCTCCAGGGAGAAATTACTTAAAGTTAAACCTTGTTCTTAAAGACCTGACAGGTTTTAAAAACCTGTCAGGTCTAAAAAAAATAACAAAAAAGCCCCAACACAGTTGAGGCTTCATTTTTATACTATGTTGAAATTACTCAGCAGCTTGTTGTGCTATTACTTCAAAATCCAAATCAAACGTTACATCTCTGTGTAAACGTACTGTGGCAGTATATTTACCTGTACGTTTAATGGTTGTAACCGTAATAAATTTTTTATCGATAGGCTGACCTTCTTTTTCCAAAGCGGCAGCTACATCCATATTATTTACAGAACCAAATAATTTCTCGCCTGCTCCTACTTTTGCTGCTATTTTAATTTCCAAAGCTTTTATGGCCTCAGCAATTTTGTTAGCCTCATCAACTATTTTCTTTTCTTTATAAGCTCTTTGCTTTAAGTTTTCCGCCAATACTTTTTTAGCGGAAATTGTAGCCATAACAGCTTGTCCTTGAGGAATTAAAAAATTTCTACCATAACCGTTCTTAACCGTTACAACATCGTCTTTAAATCCTAAATTTTCAACGTCTTGTTTTAATATAAGTTCCATTGTTATCGGTATTTTATTTTAATAAATCGGCTACGTAAGGCATCAAAGCTAAATGACGTGCTCTTTTTACGGCCACGGACACTTTTCTTTGAAACTTTAACGAAGTCCCTGTTAAACGTCTTGGTAAAATTTTACCTTGCTCATTTACAAACCTCAATAACCAGTCTGCATCTTTATAATCTACATACTTGATTCCTGACTTTTTAAAACGACAGTATTTCTTTTGTTTGTTGGTATCAATGTTAAGCGGCGTTAAATATCTAATTTCCCCGTCTTTTTTCCCTTTGGATTGTTGTTCTATTGATGTAGCCATGGTTACGCTTTTGCTTTAAGTTTAACTCTTCTTCTCTCTGCCCAAGAAATAGCATGCTTATCCAACGAAACCGTTAAATAACGCATAAAACGCTCATCACGTCTAAACTCTACTTCTAAAGTATTAACTACTTCACCCGGAACGGTGTACTCAAAAAGGTGATAAAAACCACTTTTCTTGTTTTGAATTGGATATGCTAATTTTTTTAGCCCCCAATCTTCTTTCGCTACCATCTTAGCTCCGTTAGAAACAAGAAAATCTTCGTATTTCTTTACTGTTTCCTTTATCTGATCTTCAGATAAAACGGGATTTAAGATGAAAACAGTTTCATAATGATTCATAAAAATCGTGTTTATTGTTAAAAATTGGGTGCAAAAATAGTTAATAAATACATAGTACACAACTAAATTTCATTGTAATTTTGTGCTATATTTGTACTTAAGTCAAAATGTTAATATTTTGTTAAATTAAACAGTTTAACGATGTTTTTTGGTTTTTAGCCGAATTTTTTGTACTATTGTCGATATCTTAACCGAAATAATATAAATGTTATGACTTTAAACTGTGTAGTAGTAGACGATTCAGCAATACAGCGTCTCTCTATTGTTAAGTTAGTCGAGAATCACCCCGGTCTCAACTTAATTGCAGAGTACAGTAGTGCTTTAGAAACCAAAAATGGTTTAAACACACACCAAGTAGATTTAATCTTTTTAGACATTGAAATGCCAGTGCTAAACGGATTTGAACTTTTGGATGTATTAAACAACAAACCCCAAATTATTTTTGTAACCGGTAAAACAGAGTATGCTTTTAAAGCATTTAACTATGATGCTACCGATTATTTACACAAACCAATTACAAGGGAACGTTTTAATACCGCTGTAGACAAAGCCTTGGAGCAGCACAAATTGACACAAGATTTTAACGAAGAAGAAGGTGAACACATCTTTGTTAAAAGCAATCTTAAAAAACGTAAAGTTTTTATAAAAGATATCAAGTGGATTGAAGCTCTTGGCGACTACGTGAAATTAGTGACGGAAGAAAACAGCTTAGTAGTACTTTCTACTATGAAATCTTTTGAAAAAGAATTACCGGAAAATAAGTTTTTGAGAATTCACAAATCCTATATTGTTAATCTGGATAAAATTGACAGGTTTAACAGTAAAAATGTTGAAGTTGGCGCTTATGAAATTCCTTTAAGTAGGAACAAAAAAACGCAACTGGTTGATGCTTTAAATAATATTTAAACTGAATGTTTTGTCAAACTGAACTTGTTTCAGTTTCTTTTATTTATCAATTGTTAACAGTATGAGATCCTGACCTTCGTCAGGATATTGAAATAGAAATTTGTTAGCAAATTTTATTTCAATAGTTATCGACATTTAAAATTACTTTAACCGACCGAAAATCTTTTATACTTAAGAAGCTATTATTTATTTTAATGATGGCTTCTTTTGTTTTTGATAAGGATTGGTTTTTAGGAATCTTTACCAATATATTTTTATGGAACTGATTTCTGATTCTAGCAATTGGTGGCGATTCGGGTCCTAAAACAAAATCCCCAAACACGTTCCTCAACGATTTTGCATACCAAATAGAAGCCGTATCAACCTTTACATAATCCTTGTGTTTTAAAGTGATTTTGATTTGCTTGAAAACGGGCGGATATTTATAGTTATAGCGATCGTTCATCTGTTCATTGAACATTTCGATATAATTATTGGTAGAAACTTGTTGCAAAATGGTGTGCAGTGGATTGTACGTTTGAATCAACACTTTACCACGTTCCTCGGTGCGTCCTGCCCTACCCGATACTTGTAACATCAATTGAAAACTGCGTTCGTGAGCTCTAAAATCCGGAAAGTTTAGCATATTATCCGCATTCATAATACCTACCAGTTTTACGTTTCTAAAATCCAAGCCTTTGGTCAGCATTTGTGTACCGACCAAAATATCGATTTCCTGCTGTTCCAAAGCCGTTATTATTTTTTCGTAACCATATTTGCCACGTGTGGTATCCAAATCCATTCGTGCTACTTTATAATCTGGGAACAACACTTTCACTTCTTGTTCAATTTGTTCGGTTCCAAAACCTTTACTGTCCAATTCCGGACTCCCACAAGCAGCACAATTTTTAGGCATCATTTCAGCATATCCGCAATAATGGCAACGCAATTGGTCGCGATACTGATGGTAGGTTAAGCTGACATCACAGTTAGGGCATTGTGGTGCATGCCCGCAAGTGTTACATTCCACTATGGGCGAAAACCCACGTCTATTTTGAAACAGGATTATTTGATGGCCGTCTCGCAACGTTTGAGCCATTTCTTCCAAAAGGCGATCGCTAAAATGCCCTTTCATCAACTTTTTTTTCTGCTTCTCCTTAATATCCACCAACTCAATATCAGGCATCAAAACATCGTTAAATCGTTTGGTTATTTCAACAAACCCATACTTATTCTGTTTGGCGTTAAAATAACTTTCCAAACTTGGGGTTGCCGACCCTAAAAGGGTTTTTGCTTGGTGCATCTGTGCCAATACAATAGCGGTATCGCGCGCATGGTAGCGCGGTGCGGGATCAAATTGTTTGAACGATTGCTCATGCTCTTCATCCACGATGATCAATCCCAAATGGTCGAACGGCAAAAATATGGAGGAGCGTGCGCCTAAAACTATTTGCGCTTTCGCGGAATTATTCAAAACATTATTCCAAACCTCAACACGTTCGTACGATGAGTATTTGGAATGAAACACCGATACCTGCTCCCCAAAATAATTTTGCAATCTCGTAATCAATTGGGCTGTTAAGGCTATTTCGGGCAATAAATACAAAACCTGCTGCCCTTTATTCAAAGCATCTTCAATAAGTTTTACATACACCTCGGTTTTACCCGAAGAAGTCACCCCATGTAGCAATACAACGGATTGCTCCTTAAATGACTCTTTTATCTCTGTTAAAGCCTTTTTTTGATAGTCGTTGAGGTTTTTTGAATCTTCATTATCATCTCCAGAATATTGAACCCTATCCGTTTGGATAAAATATTCTTCAAGAATGCCTTTATCAATCAATGATTTTATAATGGAAACCGAAGCGTCACTATCTTTTGATAAATCGGAAACCCTTACGGGCTTTTTCGTTGTTGCCGAAACAGAGAACAAGGTTAAAATAACCTGATGCTGCTTGGGTGCCCTACTTAAATCTTCCAGCAATTTTTGAAGCGCAGTTTGGGATGAAAAACGGGCATGCAGTTTCACATAGCGCACCAACTTTGGCTTGTATTTTTCATATACTTCTTCTTCAACGGAAATAACACCTTTTTCTATTAATCGTTTGATTACAGGAAGTACATTTTTTTTGTCAAGGATATTGGCAATATCATGGATTTTTAAAGAGGGTTGGTGCTGCAGTGCTTCATAGACCAAAAACTCGTCGTCTTCCAACATGGATTCATCGATGGTTTTCGTGTTTTTTGTGATGATGGTTTCGCTTTCCAACAAAAAGGCATTTGGTAACGCAGCACGCATTACATCGCCTACGGTACACATATAATAATGGGCTATCCATTGCCATAATTGCAATTGCTTTTCATTTACAAGAGGCCCTTCATCTAAAATCTGGTGGATTTCCTTCGCTTCATACGCCGTTGGTGGATTGGTATGGATTTGCGCAACAATACCCGTGTATATTTTCGATTTTCCAAAAGGCACCGCAACACGCATCCCCGTTTTTAAAAAATGGGATTCGGCGGGTGTTATACTATAAGTAAATAACTTTTGAAGCGGAATGGGCACGATAACATCTATAAAGTATGGCATAAATCAACCCCTTTTACGCAATTTATACAAAGACGCATTTAGCTCATACCCTAAAAGTAAAATGTTGGAATTGAGCCATAAGTAAAACATAAGGATCAAGAGCGCTCCAATGGACCCGTATAGTTTATTGTACTGACCGAAATTTTCGATATAAATACCAAATAAAACAGACAATATCATGATTAAAATGGTAGTAAACGTAGCGCCCACTGAAAAGAACCTGGAATGCTTTCCTTCCTTAGTGCCAAAATAGTACATGGTGGCGGTTGCTACATATACCACAAATACAAAAAACACATACTTAACCACATTAAACCAAAACACACTTTGCGCATCCACATTATAGCCTTGGCTGTGCAATGTATCCAGTAGCTTTTGCACCACATATATTTGGAAATACCCTAATACCGCTATGGTTATGATTAGCAAAAACGACAGTATCAAGGCAACACCCAAAGCGTATAAATATTGTTTAAAGACGGTTCTGGACAATTGTTCGTGGTAGGAGTTCCCAAATCCTGAAAACAGGGCATTAACACCGTTTGCCATAAGTATAATAGACAGCACAAATACGGATGACAACAACCCGCCGCGTTGGGAATTATCAATACCTTCAAAAATACTATCAAAAAAGAAATCGGACGTGCTTGATGGTAAAAACGATTCCAAAAACCTTAAAAATTCAATTTTAAAATCGTCTATCGGCACATAGGGAATAACAATCAATACAAACAGTAAAAAAGGAAACAATGCCATAAAAAAGCTAAACGCAATGGCACTTGCGCGGGTTGTTAAAGCGCCTTTTACAATACCTGTAACATAAAGTTCCAATAAATCGTAAAATGACAAACCCTCAAGACCGGGTAATTTTAATCGCTTTAAAAAACGCACCAAGACATTTATAACTGGAATTTTATCGAGTTTTTCTTCAAGGGGTTTTGTCATTAATAATTCGCATTAATATTCATAGCAAAGTTTAGTACATGACAGAAATTTAGAATAGAAATATAGACTACAAACATTTACCATATTACGGCTTTTTCGTTACATAGACCTCACAGGTTTTCAAAACCTGTGAGGTCTTGGTTATCCTAAAAATTGTGAGAAAATTATTTTCTGGCATATATTTAAAGCAAAGTTATTAAAATTAAACGTGCTAAAAGTGTAAAAGAAGATTATAAAGAGATAAAATTTTAAACTATTTTATGGCTTTTAAACTTAAATCCATATTGTGAACGGAATGCGTTAATGCTCCACAAGAAATATAGTTTACGCCACATTCGGCATAATGCCTTATGGTTTCTTCATTAATGTTTCCAGAAGATTCCGTAAGGCAGGTATCGCCAATCATTTTAACTGCTTTCTTGGTGTCTTCATAATCAAAATTATCAAGTAATATTCTATAGATACCATCGTTTTGTAAAATTTCCCCAACTTCTGTCAAATTTCTGGCTTCCACCATAATTTTTAGATCCTTGCCCGTTTTCTTTAGGTATTCTTGACTCAATTCTATGGCTTTGGTAATACCGCCAGCAAAATCAATATGGTTGTCTTTCAGCATGATCATATCATAGAGCGCAAAGCGGTGGTTTTCGCCGCCTCCAATTATTACCGCCCATTTTTCCAGCACACGAATACCGGGAGTTGTTTTTCTGGTATCCAAAATTTTGGTTTTGGTACCTTCCAACAAATCTACAAACATTCTGGTTTTAGTGGCAATGGCGCTCATACGCTGCATGGCGTTAAGCACCGTGCGTTCGGCTTTTAGAATAGATTGTGAAGAACCTTCAACGTACATCACAATGTCTCCATAAGTAACTTCAGAGCCATCTTCTATCAATACCTCCAACTTTAAATTTTTATCCACGTAGGCAAAAACCTTTTTCGCAAAATTAACACCGCCAATAATGCCTTTGTCTTTTACCAATAGTTTTGCCTTGCCTCGTGCGTTATCGGGTATACAAGCTAATGAACTGTGATCGCCGTCGCCTACATCTTCCCGAATGGCATTAATGATTATCGACTTCACTTCTTGGTCGAACTGCTCTTGTGTTATCATATTAAAGGTTGATTTGACACAAAAATAATAAATTGATTGACTTTATTTAACATTACAATTGCGAATTTTATGATTTTTCCATATTTAAATTCATTATTCATAATTACTAAATGCTAATTTTGCCATTATGACCATCAAACTTATTGCCATAGGAAAAACGGATAACAATGATTTACAATCGTTAATGGATGATTACACCAAGCGATTGGGCTTTTATATCAAGTTCTCAATGGATATTGTTCCGGATATTAAGAACGCCAAAAATTTAAGCGAGGAACAACAGAAACAAAAAGAGGGCGAACTTATTTTGAACAAGTTGAACACTGCCGATATTTTAATTTTACTGGATGAAAACGGCAAACAATACGATTCCGTGAATTTTTCTGAATATTTACAAAAACACATGAATTCCGGTATTAAACAGTTGGTTTTTGCTATTGGTGGCCCTTATGGGTTTTCCAAAGATGTATATGAAAAAGCGAATGGGAAAGTATCATTATCAAAAATGACATTTTCCCATCAAATGATTCGATTGTTTTTTATTGAACAACTTTACCGGGGCTTTACTATTTTACGGAATGAACCTTATCACCATAAATAAAAATTCTGAATTCAGAATTCTGAATTCTAAATTATTAGTGTGTTTTATAAACTTCTTTGCGTTTTTTAAGTTGGCGTTCCAAATCGCTGATCGTCTCCCTAACCGCTACTTCAAAATTCCGTTCGTTGGAGGTCGCGAAGATTCTCGGTCCCGGTAAGCTCAATTCTATATTACATATTTTGCCTGTTTCATGATGGTGCTCTTCTTGTTTAAAGTATACGGTTGCACTTATTAAAAATTCATATTTATCAAAAAGCTTCCCTAATTTTTCTTCTGTGAAAGCGGAAAGCGTTTCACTTACATCTACATCTACGTATTGAAAATTTACTGTCATAATTATATCTTTTATTAAAATTAATATGAGGTGTAAGTTACATTTTTTAGCACATATTAAAACTAACAAGCATCATAAAAAAAACTTAATTATTTTAATGACCACTATTTTCCAGACAGAAAATTAACAGCGGAAATTAGAAATCAAACTCTTAGAATTTAATTTTGTTTATCGTAATTTTGAAAATATATTTTTGAAAAACCATGGAATTAGTTTTTGCCACCAACAACCTGAACAAACTCAAAGAAGTTCAAGCACTCATCCCAAAACACATTAAACTAGTAACGCTTAATGAAATAGGTTGTTTGGACGACATCCCCGAAACCCAAAACACTATTGAAGGTAACGCCATTGAAAAATCCATTTACATAAAAGAAAATTATGGCTATGATTGTTTTGCCGATGATACCGGACTGGAAGTTGAAGCTTTAGGTGGCGACCCTGGAGTTTTTTCGGCACGTTATGCCGGCGAGCAACGAAATGCCGATGACAACATGGACAAATTACTGAACCAATTACAGAACAAAAACACCAGAAACGCCCAATTTAAAACGGTCATCTCTTTACAACTTAACAACAAACAACATACGTTTACTGGTATTTGCAAAGGGGAAATTACCGAAACAAAACAGGGCGACCAAGGTTTTGGTTACGACCCCATTTTTAAACCCGAAGGCCATAAAAAAACATTTGCCCAAATGGATTTAGAACTTAAGAACAGCATTGGCCATCGGGGTAAAGCAGTTTCACAATTAGTGGCTTTTTTGAATTCTTTAGTTTAAAAAATCATTATAAAAATCCAAAACACTATTGGTGGTTAATATTCTTTATGCTACTTTTAAATCATGACAGAGGAAGATATAGAAAAAGAGAACGCAGCCATTACCAAAGCCTACAAAGAGTTATTAAAAGTTAGTTACACAACCCTGACTAACGACGATAAAAAACTAATAAGAAGAGCTTTTGAAGTTGCCGTGGATGGCCATAAGGACCAGCGCAGAAAATCGGGGGAAGCTTACATTTTCCACCCCATTGCTGTTGCTAAGATTGTGGCGCAGGAAATTGGTTTGGATGCCACATCCATTGCGGCGGCATTACTCCATGATGTGGTGGAGGACAGCCCTAATTACGAAATAAAGGATATTGAAAACCTCTTTGGCAAAACCGTTGCCACCATTGTAGATGGACTCACAAAAATATCATCGTTAAGCAAGGAAAAAGACATGAACGTGTCTTTGCAAGCAGAAAATATTCGTAAAATGTTGCTGACGCTTAATGACGATGTAAGGGTTATTATCATCAAGATTGCCGATCGCCTCCATAACATGCAAACCATGGATGCGATGAAACTTGATAAACAAGAAAAAATAGCCTCCGAAACTTTATACATTTATTCGCCTTTAGCGCACCGCATCGGGCTTTACAATATTAAAACCAAACTAGAAGATTTAGCGTTAAAGTACACCGAACCCCATGTTTACAACGATATTTTAAACAAAATAAAGGAAAGCAAAGAAGAGCAAGACCTTTATATATCGCAGTTTAGTGAGGTTATAAAAAACTCATTGGATAAAGAAAATTTAAAATACACCATAAAAGGACGCCCAAAATCCATTTTTTCCATCAGGCGGAAAATGCTAAAGCAAGGGGTTTCGTTTGATGAAGTTTATGATAAGTTTGCCGTAAGGATCATTTATGAAAGTGTGCCTGCCACCGAAAAGTTTTTGGCTTGGAAAATTTACTCCATAGTAACCGATCATTTTAGGCCCAACCCTATTAGATTGCGTGATTGGATTTCCTCACCAAAATCCACCGGTTATGAAGCCCTACACATTACGGTTATGGGTCCAAAAGGACGTTGGGTTGAAGTACAGATACGCAGTGAACGTATGAACGAAATTGCCGAAAAAGGCTATGCTGCCCATTATAAATACAAGGAAGCAGGCGAGAAAGAAGATAGCTTGGAAGACTGGATCAACAGACTGCAAGAGGCACTGGAAAACCCAGAGACCAACGCCGTAGATTTTGTCGAGCAGTTTAAACTCAATTTATATTCCAAGGAAATTTTTGTTTTTACGCCCGCCGGGGAACTAAAATCGCTCCCTAAAGGTGCGACCCCATTGGATTTTGCATTTCACATCCATACCGAAGTAGGCATGAAAACCCGTGGTGCCAAGGTAAATGGAAAACTGGTAACCTTAAGCCACATCCTGCAAAGTGGCGACCAGGTAGATATATTAACATCAGAAGCCGCAAAACCAAACCCCAACTGGTTGGACTATGCTACCACGGCAAGGGCAAGAAGTAAAATAAAAAACGCCTTAAAAGAAGATAAAAAACGCCTTGGTGAAGAAGGCAAGGAAATACTCAGACGAAAATTAAAGCAGTTAAAAATAACGCTCAATGAGGCATCAACAAACGAATTGGTTACTTTTTTCAAGCTAAAAACCAGTTTGGATTTGTTTTACAGAGTGGGTATTGGCACCATAGACAATAACATGCTTAAGGATTATGCGTCTTCCAGGAGCAATGCTTTAATGACTTATATCAAAAGCAAAATCACCAGAAAATCAAATGCCAAAATAGAGGATCTTGATAAAGAAGAAATCACCGTTAATTTTGATTCGCTTGTTTTTGGTAAAGAAGAAGAGAAACTAGATTTTAAATTGGCAAATTGTTGCAATCCCATTCCTGGTGATGAGGTTTTTGGCTTTTTAACGGTTTCCGAAGGTATCAAAGTGCATAAAAAAAACTGCCCAAACGCATTGAGTTTACAATCTAATTATGCGTACAGAATTATGCCCGCAAAATGGATAGATTCAACACAACAGGAGTTTTTGGTACAAATTATCGTATCGGGCATAGACCAAATTGGATTGGTGAACGATATTACCAAAATCATTTCCGAAAACATGCATGTGAACATGAAAAGCTTAAGTTTTGAAAGTGATGGCGGGTTGTTTTCGGGAAAAATGAATGTGGTTGTAAAAAACAATACACTCATAAAAAAGCTCATTGAAAAACTTAAAAAAATTAATGGGATAGATAAGGTTATTAGAGTGTAAAAAATGTGTAAATTTGCGACGAAATCATGACCGAGAACGCAGAAACAAAAAACCAAGAGATAGTAAAAAATGTTTTTACTAACTTTTTAGAAAACAACGGACACCGCAAAACGCCCGAACGTTACGCTATACTGCAAGAAATTTACAATAATAAAGAACACTTCGATATAGAATCACTATATCTAAGCATGAAAAACAAAAAATATCGTGTGTCGCGGGCTACACTTTATAATACCATAGAATTACTTCTTGACTGTAAATTGGTCAGAAAACACCAATTCGGACAAAACCAAGCACATTACGAAAAATCATATTTTGATAGGCAACACGACCACGTTATTTTAACCGATACGGGGGAGGTCATTGAGTTTTGCGACCCAAGGATCCAATCCATCAAAAAAACAATCGAAGAAGTTTTCGATATTGAAATTAATAATCATTCGTTATATTTCTACGGAAATAGAAAATCTCCCGATAGCCATCGGGACAAATAACTTCAAATAATATATTTTACAATGGCAGTAGATTTACTACTTGGATTACAATGGGGAGACGAAGGCAAAGGGAAAATTGTTGACGTACTTACCAAAAACTACGATATTATAGCACGTTTTCAAGGAGGCCCCAATGCGGGTCATACCCTTGTTTTCAACGGAAAAAAGCATGTTTTGCACACCATCCCATCAGGAATTTTCCATGATGGCACTACCAATTTGGTAGGTAATGGCGTGGTTATAGACCCCGTTATTTTTAAAGGGGAACTGGACAAACTTGAAGCCCAAAATGTAGATTACAGAAAGTCTTTGGTTATTTCGCGTAAGGCACACATTATTTTACCTACCCATCGTTTACTGGATGCTGCCAGTGAAGCTTCTAAAGGAAAGGCTAAAATTGGTTCTACCCTAAAAGGCATTGGACCAACTTATATGGATAAAACGGGCAGAAACGGGATCCGTGTGGGCGATTTGGAATTAGCCGATTGGAAAGAACGTTACAGGACTTTGGCAGATAAGCATGAATCGATGATCGATTTTTACGATTCTAAAATTGAATACAATCTAGAAGAGCTTGAAACTGAATTTTTCAAGGCCATTGAAGTACTGAAATCGCTTAAATTTATCGATTCAGAAGAGTATATTTACCAAGCACAAAAATCTGGCAAAACCATTCTTGCGGAAGGCGCTCAAGGGTCGTTGTTGGATATCGATTTCGGAACCTATCCGTATGTTACCTCTAGCAACACCACCGCTGCGGGTGCTTGTACAGGGTTGGGTGTAGCGCCAAATCAAATTGGTGATGTTTTCGGAATTTTCAAAGCGTACACCACGCGTGTAGGTTCCGGTCCATTCCCTACCGAACTGTTTGATGAAGATGGTGCCACCATGAGCCGTGTGGGTCAGGAATTTGGCGCCACTACAGGCAGACCAAGACGTTGTGGTTGGTTAGATTTAGTGGCATTAAAATACGCGTGCCAAGTTAATGGCGTTACCCAATTGATGATGATGAAAGGCGATGTGCTTTCTGGTTTTAAAACCCTAAAAGTATGTACCGCTTACAAATATAAAGGCGAGGTTATCTATCATTTCCCCTATAATATTGAACCGGAAAATGTAGAACCTATTTACACAGAAGTTGATGGTTGGGCAGAAGATTTAACACAAATGTCTAAAGGTTCTCAAATGCCAAAGGCATTGAATGAATACATAGAGTTTTTAGAAAAAGAACTTGAAATCCCGATTACGATTGTTTCCGTGGGACCGGATAGAAAACAGACTATTTTTAGGAAACAACGCGTTTAACCCACAAACAACTAACTATTTTAAAAACGCTCCAAAATTAATTTCGGAGCGTTTTTTGTTCCAAAACAATTAAACATTATAATTATCGTTATTTTTGCGACAAACTTTTAGAATTTGAAAAGACAACCCATATACTTTACTCTTCTGCTTTTCCTTTTTTCAATGGCTATTCGAGCACAAGAAAAAAAGAAAATTGAAATTCAATATGCTGGTCGGTTAAACGTTGATGAGCAAACCTATCCTGGTGCTAAGGTTTTAACACGTGATGAATCGCAACAAGTACACATCACCCAAGGCAGCATTAATATGTGGAGCGATAAAGCCATTTATTACAGTGGTGAAAATTTTATTGAAGCTTATGGCAATGTGAAACTGATTGAAGGCGACACCATTCACATGACCTCAAAATATATTGAGTACAGCGGCATTACACAATTGGCATTCGCAAGTGGTAACGTTGTTCTAAAAGACCCAAATTCCACCATTACATCCGATACCCTATATTATGATCGCGTTAAACAACAGGCTTTTTATAAAAGTGGTGGTACCGTTGTTAAAGATACGTCTGGCACCATTACAAGTAAAATAGGAAGGTATTTCATGCAACAAAAAAAATACCAATTTGTTGATGATGTGGTTTTGGTAAATAAAGATGCAACTATCAATTCCAATTTTTTCGATTTTTTTTCTGATACGGGTTATGCCTATTTATACGGCCCTTCAACCATAACCACCACAGAAAGCAAGACTTACACCGAAAAAGGCTTTTACGATACCAAAAATAAAAACGGTTACGCCGTTAAAAATTCTAAAATACATTACGATAACCGCATCATAGTAGGTGATAGTTTATATTTTGACGATGCCCAAAAATTTGCATCGGCAACCAACAATATCAAAATAACCGATACCATAAACCAGAGTATTGGCAAAGGGCATTATGCGGAAGTTTACAAAGCAAAAGACTCTTTATTTATTACAAAACGCGCTTTGGTAGCAACCAAGCAACAAAACGATTCCATTTACATGCACGCCGATAAGATAATGGTTACTGGCAAACCTGAAAATCGTATTGTGCGGGCTTATTACAATGCTAAGATATATAAGTCGGATATCAGTGGGAAAGCAGATTCCATTCACTCCAACCAACAAACCGGATTGACACAATTGATTAATTTACAACGCTTTTCATCCGCAGATAAATTCTCAAAAAAAAGAAGGCCGATTTTGTGGAATGTTGAAAACCAAATGACGGGCGACACCATTCACCTCATTTCAAATTCCAAAACGGAAAAATTGGATTCGCTCATTGTTTTCAACAACGCTTTTGTTATTAGCAAAGACACCATAAGTAAAAATGGTTTCAATCAAATTTTTGGTATTAGATTAACAGGTTTATTTAATGATGATAACAAATTAAAACAAGTGAACATCGTTAAAAATGCTGAGTCTATTTTTTATGCACGGAATGAAAATCAAGAACTTATAGGCATCGATAAGGCTAAATCAGGGAGTATTTCCATTCTTTTTGACGAAGGGGATATTGAGGAATACACACGATTCAATCAAATTGATGGTAATTTATATCCAGAATCCAAATATCCCGAAAAAGAAAAAATACTAAAAGGTTTTGATTGGCGCGAAGATGAACGCCCACTTAGCGTGGAGGATTTGTTTAAGGATGACGAACCACTGGTTTTACCCATTATTAAAGGTTTGGATGATTACATTCCACAGGACAGTTTTTTTGATGAGGAACTATTGGAACGGGTAAAATTGGCCGGAAAAAACTCGCCTATAAACAAAGCGGCCAGAAATGTGCCTGAAAACGACGGCTTAAACGCAGCGAAATGAAGTCCGATTTCCTTACATATCAAGCACAAACTACCCCCCACCCTTTGTCCTTGGAAGTGTCCCATGCCAAAGGCAGTTATATTTATGACACCAACCATAAAGCCTATTTGGATTTTGTAGCTGGTGTATCGGCAACGCCTCTGGGGCATAACCATCCTAAAGTTATAAACGCCATTAAAGAGCAATTGGATAAGTACCTCCACGTAATGGTTTATGGCGAGTACATCCAAAAACCAGCTGTAGAACTCGCCAAACTATTAGCACAAAACTTACCCGCTACTTTGGAAAGTACGTATTTGGTAAATTCAGGTACCGAAGCCATTGAAGGCGCTTTAAAATTAGCAAAACGGGCCACCGGTAGAAGTGAAATGATTGCGGCCAATAGCGCCTATCACGGAAATACCATGGGTTCTATGAGTGTTATGGGTTTTGAAGAGCGCAAACAGGCATTTAGGCCATTGCTTCCAGATGTGCGTTTTATTACCTTTAATAATGGGGAAGATTTAAACCATATTACCACAAAAACAGCAGGTGTTATTTTAGAGACCATTCAAGGTGGCGCCGGTTTTATTCAACCGGAAAATGGATATTTGGAAAAAGTACGAAAACGTTGTGATGCTGTGGGTGCGCTTTTAATTTTAGATGAAATACAACCTGGTATTGGCAGAACAGGTAAACTTTTTGGTTTTGAAAACTACAACTGCATCCCAGATATTTTGGTTACGGGGAAAGGTTTAGGTGGCGGTATGCCTATTGGTGCTTTTACGGCTTCCAATACATTGATGCATTTATTACAGGACAACCCCAAATTAGGACACATAACAACCTTTGGCGGTCACCCCGTTATTGCTGCTTCGGCATTGGCCACTTTAAAGGAAATTACCGAAAGCGATTTGATGGCGCAAGCTTTGGAAAAAGAACAACTTTTCCGGAAGCTTTTGGTACATCCATTGATTAAGGAAATTCGAGGTATCGGACTCATGTTGGCCATCATAACACCTTCTGAAGAAGTAACAAATTCCTTGATTTTAACCTGCCAACGCCGAGGCTTAATTCTTTTTTGGTTACTTTTCGAACCCACAGCAGTAAGAATTACCCCGCCATTAACCATCTCAAACGATGAAATTATGGAGGGTTGCTCCATTATTATCGAGGTTTTAAATAAAATTAAAAAATAAAAATTAAAGCTCAACTTTCTGATAACCAACAACAAAGCCATTATTATTCTTATTAAAAAAAATGGTGTTCATTACTTTGTTAAAAACATTTGATGAATACGACCGATAAAAAGAAATAGAAGCTTAAATTTAATCAAGTAGAACCTTACAAATGTGCTTATGGAGCTTAGTCATGATGACAACAACGATTTACCATTAACCAAGTTTGAATCGATGCTAAAAACAAATCATGTTTTGTTCTTCGATTCAGAGGAATTTGAAAACATCATTCACCATTATCTAAATCAGGGCAGAATAGCGTTGGCTAAAAAAGCCATAAAATTAGGTTTGGATCAACATCCAGCTTCTATCAATTTAAAACTTTTTAAAGTGGAGGTTTATGTGTTTGAAGACAAGCTTATTGAAGCGGACACTTTATTGAACGAGCTTTATATTTTAGACCCCTTGAATGAAGAAATCTACATACAAAAGGCCAATATATTCTCCAAAAAAGAGGACCACGAACAAGCCATTCAAGTATTAAAAAAAGCTTTGAAGCTTACTGATGATGTGGTTGATCTGTATTCCTTAATTGGTATGGAATATTTGTTTCTGGACCAGTTTGAAGAGGCCAAGGAATACTTCATGAAATGCCTAGAGGAAGATATGGAAGATTATTCGGCACTTTACAATGTTGTTTATTGTTTTGAATTTTTAAACCAAACCGAAGGGGCCATTGAATATTTGAACCTATTTCTAGATAAAAATCCGTATTGCGAAGTGGCATGGCACCAATTGGGCAAGCAATATTACACGCTTAAAAATTATAAAAAAGCATTGGCAGCATTTGATTTTGCCATTATTTCAGACGAGACATTTGTTGGTGCTTACATAGAGCGCGGTAAAGTTTTGGAAAAATTAAAACGTTTTGAAGAAGCCATAGAAAACTACGCCATTACCCTAAAACTGGACGATCCAACATCATTCGCACTATTGCGTATGGGGTTTTGCTACGAAAAATTAAGAAAAGATGATTTAGCGGTCCAATATTTCTACAAAACAGTACATGAAGACCCTTTATTGGACAAAGGCTGGATTGCCATAACACGCTATTACAACAGAAAACGAAATTACCAAAAGGCCTTATATTATATCAATAAAGCCATCAATATTGATTCTGAAAATGTAATCTATTGGAAATTATACTCGCAAATCAATCAGCGTTTAAATTTTTATGAAGAAGCAGAACGCGGTTTTAAAAGAACCCTAGAACTTGGTAATTACGAATTGAACACCTGGCTTTCAAGAGGCGATTTATTGATTAGATTGGGCGAACCGGAAGCTGCTATTTTTAATTTTGAACAAGCCTTGGATTTCTATCCGGAAAATGCTGAAATTGAATACCGCCTTGCGGGTTTAAATTTTGAATTGAATGAAAACGACAAAGGCATCTTCCATTTAAAAAACGGGCTGCGATATAACGAAGAATACGCTTTTATAATAGACGAACTGTTCCCGGAAATAGCGAACAAAATGCTCGTTAAAAATTTGCTAAAAACAAATCAATAGTCAAACGTCAAGCTAAAATCCATACCTTTGGTTTTAGCTTAAAAACCAAACTATGCAACGACGTTTTAAAGACTATGTAATCATTTCTTCCAAAGGTTTGGCCATGGGTGCCGCCGATGCGGTTCCAGGAGTTTCAGGTGGCACCATTGCCTTTATTTCTGGAATTTATGAAGAGTTGGTTTCTACTATCAGCAACATAAATATCTCACTTTTTAAAACCTTATTCAACAAAGGTTTCAAAGCTTTTTGGAAACAGGCCAATGGCAATTTTATTTTAGCCCTATTAAGTGGTATCATCATTAGCTACGTGTCCTTTATGAAACTTGCCAAATACCTGTTGGAAAATGAACCGGTTTTGATATGGTCCTTCTTTTTTGGGCTTATTATAGCCAGTATTTATTTTGTGGGGAAGCAAGTTACACAATGGAGTTTATCCGTTATTATCGCTTTTATTATTGGAACGGGCATTGCATTTTATGTTTCCATGTTGCCCGTGCTTTCAAGTAATGAAAATAGTGCCTTTCTGTTTTTTGCAGGAGCCATCGCTATATGCGCCATGATTTTACCGGGAATTTCCGGGTCTTTTATTTTAATAATTCTTGGAGCGTATAAAACATTAAGCGATGCCATCCATGACATCAACGTTAAGAAAATCGCCCTATTTGCCACTGGCGCCATTGTTGGCTTGCTCAGTTTTAGCCATGTTTTAAAATGGCTTTTTAAAAACTACCACAACATTACCTTGGCATTGCTTACCGGATTTATTTTGGGATCATTGGACAAAGTATGGCCCTGGAAAGAAACCTTGACATGGCACACCGATTCTAAAGGAATAAAGAGTCCGCTGTTGCAGGAAAGTGTCTCGCCTTTTTCATTTCAGGGCGATCATCAACTGGCATTTGCTTTAATTTTAATGTTTCTGGGATTTTTAACTATTTTTATTCTTGAAAAAGTAGGTTCAAAAAAACAATAATGGAAAGCACCAGAACACTAAAGGACAAATTATTTCTTATTCTGAAAGGATTGGGAATGGGTGCTGCCAATAAAGTACCGGGTGTTTCTGGAGGTGTTGTTGCTTTTGTTGCCGGTTTTTATGAAGAATTTATTTATTCGTTACGAAAAGTAAACCGAAAAGCCTTTAACTTGCTTATAAACGGACGCTTTAAAAGTTTTTACAAATACATAAACGGACGTTTTTTGAGTCTGCTGTTTCTGGGAATGGTCGTCAGCTATTTTAGCGTTTCAAAAGTATTGGATTACTTTTTAAAATACTACGAATTGTATATTTGGAGTGTGTTCTTCGGAATGATCATTGGCTCCATTTATTACATCAACAAGGATTTTAAGGATTGGAATTATAGAACCTACACATCGTTGGCCTTAGGCATCCTATTGGGTATAAGTATTAGTTTTTTTAACCCCGCTAAAGAAAACGACAATCTTTGGTTCGTGTTTTTTTGTGGCATTATTAGTGTTTCCGGAATGACGCTTCCGGGGTTTTCCGGCTCGTTCATACTCATTCTCTTGGGAAATTACGTGTTGCTTTTAGTGGATTCCGTGAATGCCTTATACGATACCCTATACGAAATTTTTGGAGGCAATTTCAGTTTTATACATAATGCCCAACGGTTAAGAATGCTCAAGGTTTTAATTGTTTTTACCTTAGGCTCCGTTACGGGTTTGGTTACATTTTCGCATATATTAAGTTATATTTTAAAACATTATAAAAGCATTACGCTTTCGGCCATTATTGGGTTTATTGTTGGGTCTTTGGGTGTGGTATGGCCTTGGAAAACAACTCAGTACAAATTAGCGGCAGATGGTACACACCTATTGGATTCCACAGGAACAAAAGTGGTTTTAAATTATGAACGTTATATGCCGCAACTTAATACCGATACTTATTATGCCATTGCTTTTATTTTCCTCGGAATTGCCATCGTTTTGGCGCTTGAATATTACGGACAAAAAACAAGGACAGTCAATGAATAAATTAGGGCTTTTAGGCAGAAACATATCCTACTCATTTTCAAGAGCATATTTTAAAGAGAAATTTGAAAACGAAAAAATCACGGATACCACTTACGAGAATTTCGATATTGACACGATTGATCTATTTCCTTCCATAATAAAAAACACCAAAAATTTAAAAGGTTTAAATGTTACCATTCCTTATAAGGAAGCTGTTATACCCTTTCTGGATAAAGTTAACAAAAAGGCAAAAGAGATTGGTGCGGTAAACACCATAAAAATTACCAAAAAAGGTAAGTTGGTGGGCTATAACACCGATTGTTATGGTTTTAAAAAAACCTTAAAACCATATTTAAAGCCGCATCATAAAAGCGCATTGATTCTGGGTACTGGCGGTGCGAGTAAAGCCATTGCTTATTCTTTAAAGGAATTGGGCATCCCCTTTCATTATGTGTCCAGAAAACCATCGGATGGTACAAGTTTCACTTATGATGCGCTTTCCGAAGACATTATAAAAAACCATCAAATCATCATAAACAGCACCCCTTTGGGCACTTTTCCGAATGTTGAAGATTGTCCCAATATTCCTTATAGTGCCATTACAGACCACCATATCTTATTCGATTTAATCTACAATCCTGAAGAAACCAAGTTTTTAAGATTGGGCAAGCAACAAAACGCCACAACAATTAATGGACTAAAAATGTTGAAACTACAGGCCGAAAAAGCATGGTCCATTTGGAATCTTCACTAAAACGGCATTAAAATCGTTAAAACCCTTTACAGTACTTTGTAAATAATAGAGTTGTTAGTATCTTTAAAGTCTAAAGTAATGTAACGAACCTTAACATTTTTAAAATGTCTGATATAAATAACCTGCAAAAAGCAGATGGTAAAGAAGAAGTTATTAAGAATACTGATATTCAGAATACCCCTTCAGAAGAAAAAGAAGCAGTTGAACCCATAAAAACCCAACCAGCGGATGAACCTGCAAGTGTTGAAAATGAAACTATGGAAGCTACTGAAAGTGATGATATCAAAGACTCAGACAAACACAACGACGGCCTTTTAAATGAAATAGAGGATTCCAATGCAGAAGATGCAGAAGATGAAGGCAATGAAGAGCCACAAAATGCTGTAGAACAAGAAACTACAGATGCTACCGAAAGTGAAGACACTAAAGATTCAGACAAACACAACGACGAGGTTTTAAATGAAATAGAAGATTCAAATGCAGAAGATGCAGAAGATGAAGGCAACAAAGAGCCACAAAATGCTGTAGAACAGGAAACTACGGATGCTACCGAAAGTGAAGACACTAAAGATTCAGACAAACACAACGACGAGGTTTTAAATGAAATAGAAGATTCAAATGCAGAAGATGCAGAAGATGAAGGCAACAAGGAACGCCATACCATTGAGGTAAAGGCCTACGACACCATGTCGTTGGAAGCCCTTACTATCGAACTCGAAAAACTTGTAAAAAACGAAAAAGTCCAGGCCATAAAATCGCATGTTGAAACTATCAACAGTGAATTCAAAGAAAAGTTCCAAGCCTTATTGGACGAGAAAAAAGAAGATTTTTTGAACGACGGCGGTAATGAAATCGATTTTTATTATACCTCTCCCATACAAAAACGCTTTAAGGAAGCTTATAATGAGTATAGAAAAAAACTCAATGAGCATTATCAAAATCTGGAAAAAAATCTAAAACAAAATTTAACCGATAAACTTGGAATTATTGAAGAGCTAAAAGGTTTGATCAATATTGAAGAGAACATAAACACAACGTACAAACATTTTAAGGAATTACAAGAACGTTGGAGACATACGGGTCCCATTCCGCGCGATAAATACAATAATGCATGGAACAGTTACCACCACCATGTAGAACTATTTTACGACTTTTTACATTTGAACAGGGATTTGCGCGATCTGGACTTTAAGCATAACCTAGAGAAGAAATTATTGATTATCCAACGTGCTGAAGAATTGGCTGCCGACGATAATGTGATGCGTGCTTTTAGAGAACTGCAAGAACTCCATAAAATGTGGAAAGAGGAACTTGGACCCGTTGATAAGGAATACAGAGATGTTATTTGGGACCAATTTAAGGCTGCCACCAAAATAATCAATGATAAACGCCAAGTATATTATCAAGAAATAGATAAGGTTTACGATAAAAACCTTGAAAAGAAACTTGAAATTATCGAGAATATTAAAGCCATAAACGCCCAAGACACCAACTCGCACAATGGTTGGCAAAAGAAAATCAAGGAAGTTGAAGCTTTGCGTGCATCCTTTTTTAATACGGGCAAAGTGCCGAGTAAAGAAAACGAAAGTATATGGTCTAAGTTTAAAGAATCCGTTAGGATTTTTAACCGTAAGAAAAACGCCTTCTATAAAGGTCTGAAAAAAGACCAATATGACAATCTGCATAAAAAACTGGAATTGATCAAAATTGCCGAAGACAACAAGGATAGTGACGATTTTGAAGTTACCACCGCATTGATGAAAAAAATTCAGAACGATTGGAAAAAAATTGGACATGTACCCAGAAAGGACAGTGATAAAATTTGGAAACGCTTTAAAACAGCTTGCAATGGTTATTTTGATAGATTGCACGCCACCAGAAATGCCGCCAATAAAGAAACTGTAGATGCTTTTAACAACAAGCTAAAATTGCTGGACACCGTAAAGGATTTAAAACCAACAGGCAATAAAGAAAAAGATGTTGAAAGCATTAAAGAATTTATAAATAACTGGAAAGAACTAGGACGGGTACCAAATGACAAACGCTACATTGACGGTAAGTTCAATAAAGCCATAGAAGATTTTCTTTCTGGTTTAAAAATGCATAAAAACGAAGTGGAGATGATCAAGTTTGAGAACAAACTCGATACTATCAGTGCTTCGCAGGACAATAAGGATTTAGATAATGAGCGTCATTTCATCCGTAAAAAAATCGATGAACTAAAAGGTCAAATCAATCAACTGGAAAACAATTTACAGTTTTTTACCAATGTTGAAGATGACAATCCGCTTGTAAGAGAAGTCCATAACAATATAAAAGCCCATAAAGAAAATTTAAAATTATGGAAAAGCAAGCTTAGTAAAATTAAGGAGCTTTATTAAATAAGGTTTTATTTGATTAAAAAAAACTTAGGGAAAGCCTAAGTTTTTTGTTATCTAATTAAACTAAAATGCCCTCGATAAGTTCTAATATTTCCGGAAATCTCTACGAGTTGGGCAACAAACCAATAATCTGAATCTGGAAGGCGTTTACCATTAAAAGTGCCGTCCCAACCATCATTTTTTCCACTGATTTGTTTAATCAATTTTCCATATCTATCAAAAATCTTAACTAAAGAGGCTTCAGTAAAGTCGGTTCCTAATCCTCTAATATTCCATGTATCGTTACTTCCATCGTTATTGGGTGTGAAAAATTTGGGAAAACCCAGTATAAAAACTTCCAATTCTGCTATACCGCATTTATTTTTATCCTTAACATAAATGGTGTGCACACCAGCACCTACTCTATCAAAATACGGTTCATCTTTATAAGGGCCATTAATAGCATCCAAAGCAAATTCATAATCCCCAATACCTAAATTATTGTTATCATTATTAATACGGATGCTGTTGTTGTTTGATAATTCCACAATGGTAACATCATCTAAATCTATGGATGCTATGGCAGATTCCACAACATCAAAAGTTACAGGAAACGATTCGCAACCAAAAATTGAAGTAGCAATAACTGTGTAAATACCTGCTGAAAACACCGTGGCATTTGGCAATACACTAACTAAGTTAGCATTTGCATCTCGCCACTCGTATGTATAGTTTCCGTTTGGGTTATAAGTAAATAAAGAAATGGGATTATTATCCAAGCAATAAACCTCGGTTTGATCAACTTCAAACTCTGGCCTTGGATGTACGGTTAATAATAAATGCGGACCAAGACCAAAACATTCGCCATTATCACCACTTTCAACACGTACATAAAGAATCTCTGAAAATGGGGTGTTATTGATATAATTTGTTTGAGATAAAATTTCATTTTGTTCTAACTGCGCATCATTTAAGTTTTTATAATAATGCACACTTAGATTCTGACCCGCAGGGAATTGTGAAATAAATAAGGGTGAAACCTGTGTTAAATCGAATACATGGTTTCCGTCACTAGTGATATCATCATCACAAGATTGTAATTCTTCAACGTAGCCCAAAGGAAAAGAAGTTGTTGACGCTTGCAAGGTAACGGTTGCAACTCTATGGCATCCATTATTGTTTTCAACCCGCACGAAAATGGTGCTTGTTGTTTGGTTATTTATTATGGATGGAATTTCATTGTTTCCTGAATCTGCATCATTATATGAAGTATAGTACGAAAAATTTAAACCTGAAGAATTATTGTTGGTAATAACATCATGCGCTTCTTCCAAATTAAAATAAGTAAAGCCATCAGGAATTCCGTCTTCATCACAGTTTTTAAAAACTATGGAAGGTTGAATTACAGGTAAATCCTTCACTTGAATATTAAAAGAAGTATCCGTAAAACATGAATTGTTGTTGATATTTACAATTCTAACATATATGGCCTGTCCACCTTGAATTGTATTTACAAATGCATTGGAAGCTGTAGGTATGGGAATGCTGTAAGCGGTATCCATAAAATAAAAAAAGGTATAATCGCTCGCCGCTTTTCCGTTTAGCAAAATTGTTTCATTTAGTGTTAAATCGAAAATGGTAAGGCCATTCGTATCGTCGCCATCAGTCATCGTATCACAAGCGGTTAAAACAGGAATGGTTGCGGGTATTATAACGGTTTCATCAATAAGTACATTAACCGCCAACCTGTTGGCACTCTCGCAAGTATTAATGGTTTGCGTAGCATAATAGGTGGTATTGGTTTTTAATAATTCTGTATTGTTTAAAGGTGTTCCACCGGTAGCATTTGCATACCATAAAACAGCATTGCCGGTTATAGTTAAATTGGAAACAGTTGCATTTTCAATATCACAAAAACGTTGCGATGCATTAGCAATCGGTAAAGGTGTTTTTTGAACTGTTACCGTAACCGGAGCACGCATTAAAGTAGTGCATCCATTTAAAGTCGCATCAATATAATAAGTTTTGGTTGCGTTTAGAGTTGGGGTTATAAAAGTTGTTCCTGTACCCAAAACGGAACCACCAATTGATACATCGTACCAATTTATTACTCCAGCCGAAGCTGTGGCTGATAAAGTTCCTGAGCCACTATCGCAAATCAAGCTGCCTACGGTTGAAACTATCGTTGGTATTTGATTAATGGTTGCTATGATTGGTGTTCTATCACCAGTAGTACAACCATTTAATGATGCCAAAGCATAATATGTGGTGGTAATGTTTAGAGTGGGTGTTGTAAATGTTAATCCTGTATTTATAGGAATTCCTCCTGTGGCAGAATTAAACCAAAGTACGGTACCGTACAAAGGTGTTGCTTCCAAAGTAAGCATGCCACTACCGCAAATTGAAGCAGGTTTAACATTGGTAATGGCATTGGTATATATTTTTGTACTTGCCGATATATTTAGTACAGGGTCTCCGGGCAATCCTCCATATTCCACGATGTACCCTTTAGGCTGGTAAGCATTGCCATTTATTAAGCTTCCGGTATTACTTAAATCGTTCCAAGACCCCGGTATGCCAACGCCAGGTGCCGTAATATGTGCGTAATCTTCATCCCCCGCTTGATTGGGTTCGTTAGTGTTCCAAAAAGCAAAATTGGGGGTAGATCCATTTGATAGACCATTCCAAAATACAGTGCCATTTTCCGGACCTGTAACCCATCTCCAAACACCTTCAACGGCGGCATCACTACCCCCAATCCATCCGGCGCCCGCAGCTTGTTTACCAGATAATTGGGCTTCTTCAGCCGAAGTAATCGTTGCCAAATACCCAGGTATTCCAAAATAAGTTCTTGCTTCTGCAGCTATTTTTGCACTGGTCCAAGTAATTCCTAAAGAAGGCACATATTCATAATAATGGCCCGTTGACGGCAAATAGTTAGCATCTCCAATAGTGATTGAAAAGGCCTTGTCCGAAGGATTATTGCCAGTGCTCTGAAAAACAACATCTTTTATGGCAGCTATTAAATCTATATAAGTAACGGGTGCAGATGCCACACCGCTTAAGGTTAATTTCCCTTCTAAAACATTCCATGATGTGACAACATTGGGATGCGAATTTAAAAGCAGCAACGTATCTTCTCCAGAAACATAACCGGTTGATACTTGCACAAAAAGCGCTGCAATTCCAGTATCATCGGGGTCCACTATATTAAAATCAGTAACAATGTTAATCTGGGTTTTTGCACAATAGGGTTGGTTTCCAATAGCTGTGAGTACAGGTGCTATATTTTGTGACCATGATATATTGGTTAAAAGCAAAAAAAACACAATATAAAATATTGTGAGACTTCTATAATTACGCATTAAAAAAATTTATAACAATTAATAATTTTAATAAATATATAATAAATTTGAAATAACGAAAAACTTACCTGCTAAAAACCGGTTTATTGGGGTTAAAGACTTTTAGCTTCCTCCCAAAAAACATCCATTTCGGCAAGTGTCATATCCTTTAAAGGTTTGTTGATGGCTTTTGCTTTTTCTTCTAAATATTGAAAACGTTTTGTGAATTTTTTGTTGGTACGTTCCAAAGCATTTTCTGGGTTGATATTCAAAAATCTGGCGTAGTTTACCATCGAAAATAAAACATCCCCAAATTCGCTTTCCATGGCATCTGTATTCCCTAAAGCTACTTCAGTTTTAAATTCATCCAATTCTTCTTGTACTTTTTCCCAGACTTGATTGGGCTCTTCCCAGTCAAAACCGACACCTGCAACCTTTTCCTGAATTCTATTGGCCTTTACCAAGGCTGGTAAACTGTTCGGCACGCCTTCCAAAACACTTTTATTACCCTCTTTTAGTTTTAAATTTTCCCAATTTCGTTTTACATCTTCTTCATTATCCACTTTTACATCGCCATAAATATGAGGATGTCTATTTATTAATTTTTCACAAATGCCGTTGCAAACATCAGCGATATCAAAAACGTTGGTCTCACTCCCTATTTTGGAATAAAAAACAATGTGAAGCAGCACGTCGCCCAACTCTTTCTTTATCTCTTGCAAATCATTATCCAAAATAGCATCGCCCAACTCATAGGTTTCCTCAATGGTTAAATGCCGTAAAGATTCCATGGTTTGTTTTTTATCCCATGGGCAGCCTTCACGCAAGTCATCCATAATGGTCAATAATCTATCGAACGCTTTTAGTTGATCTGCTCTGGAATTCATATAAAGTGTTTTGGTAAAAATACGATTATAAATGATTTTAATTAATTCCATAAAACAAAAAATCCAACCGTAAAAGCTGGATTTTTTGTTTTATAAAAAGACCTACAAGGTTTTGGAAACCTTGCAGGTCGGTTTGTATAAATTATGAGGCGTTATTTTGCCTTTTAATTAAATTTAAAGCAGAACCTTCATTGTACCAAGCTATTTGAGCGTCGTTATACGTGTGGTTTAATTTAATTAAATCTTTACTGCCATCAGCATGAACCGCTTCCAAAGTTAATTGCTTATCTGGCGCAAATGCATTTAAATCGATAAAGTTGAATGTATCATCTTCTTTAATTAAATCGTAATCCGCTTCATTGGCAAATGTTAACCCTAACATCCCTTGTTTTTTAAGGTTTGTTTCGTGGATACGTGCAAACGATTTTACAATAACCGCAGCGACACCTAAAAACCGAGGTTCCATAGCAGCATGCTCTCTTGAAGATCCTTCACCATAATTGTGGTCGCCCACCACGATGGTTTTAATTCCTTTTGCTTTGTATTGACGTTGCACATCTGGAACACCACCAAATTCGCCAGTTAACTGGTTTTTAACAAAGTTTGTTTTTTTGTTATAGGCATTTACGGCACCAATTAAACAGTTGTTGGAAATATTATCCAAATGTCCACGGAAACGCAACCAAGGTCCCGCCATACTAATATGGTCGGTGGTGCATTTTCCAAATGCTTTAATTAATAATTTAGCGCCATTAATGGTATTGCCTAAAGGTTCAAAAGGTTCTAATAATTGCAATCTTTCCGAATCTTCAGCAACTTTTACATTGACGTGGCTTCCATCTGCCTCAGGGGCCAAATACCCATTTTCTTTTACCTCAAAACCTTTTGGTGGCAATTCCCATCCTGTTGGTTCTTCAAACATCACTTCCTGTCCATTTTCATTGATAAGTTTATCGGTCATCGGATTGAAATCCAAACGACCTGCAATGGCAATAGCTGCTGTAATTTCTGGTGAAGCCACAAATGCATGGGTATTAGGGTTTCCATCAGCACGCTTTGCAAAGTTTCTGTTGAAGGAATGTACAATACTGTTTTTAGGTGCGTTTTTTGGGTCGCTATAACGTGCCCATTGCCCAATACAAGGGCCACAAGCATTTGTGAATATTTTAGCGTCCAATTTTTCAAACACTTGTAGAATACCATCTCTTTCGGCGGTATATCTCACTTGTTCAGAACCTGGATTGATGCCTAATTCCGATTTCATTTTCAATCCTTTGTCCAATGCTTGTTGTGCTATTGAAGAAGCACGCGATAAATCTTCGTAAGATGAATTGGTACAAGAACCAATCAATCCCCATTCCACCGCAATGGGCCAATCGTTAGCTGTTGCTTTTTCATTCATGGCTTTACCTACTGTAGTAGATAAATCCGGTGTAAAGGGTCCATTCAATAAAGGGCCTAATTCCGATAGATTGATATCGATAACTTGATCAAAATACTTTTCAGGATTTGCATATACTTCAGCATCTGCGGTTAAATATTCTTTTACTTTATTGGCTGCATCGGCAACATCGGCTCTATCGGTTGCACGTAAATAACGCTCCATAGATTCATCATATCCAAAAGTAGAAGTGGTTGCCCCAATTTCAGCACCCATGTTGCAAATGGTTCCTTTACCTGTACAGGACATGGAAGTTGCGCCTGGTCCAAAATATTCAACAATTGCTCCAGTTCCTCCTTTTACGGTTAGAATTTCTGCTACTTTTAAAATAACATCTTTAGGCGCTGTCCAACCAGATAATTTTCCAGTCAATCTTACACCTATTAATTTGGGAAACTTTAATTCCCACGCCATACCAGCCATCACATCTACGGCATCGGCGCCACCAACACCAATGGCCACCATTCCCAAACCACCTGCATTTACAGTGTGCGAATCGGTACCAATCATCATCCCTCCTGGGAACGCATAATTTTCTAGAACTACTTGGTGGATAATTCCCGCACCTGGTTTCCAAAAACCAATGCCATATTTATTGGAAACAGATTCCAAAAAGTTGAATACCTCACTACTTACGCTATTTGCGTGTTTCAAATCGACCGCAGCACCTTCTTTCGCTTGGATTAAGTGATCGCAATGTACCGTTGTTGGCACTGCCACTTTACTTTTTCCGGCTTGCATAAATTGCAATAAGGCCATTTGGGCCGTAGCATCTTGACATGCAATTCTATCTGGTGCAAAATCCACATAATCCTTTCCTCTTTCAAATGCTTTTGTGGGCATGCCGTCCCAAAGGTGATTATATAATATTTTTTCAGAAAGGGTTAATGGTCTTCCTACAACCTCACGGGCTTTATCAACGTGCTCAGCCATTTTAGTGTACACACCTTTAATCATGTCAATGTCAAATGCCATAGTTTCTATTTTATTTTTGGTTTTTTAAAGTTATGCAAATTACGAAATTAATCTAAAGTTCTAAAAATAAAGCCAGCAATACAAATAAACGCCATAGCAATTTGTAATAGTCACATTTTAAATTAATATGATTTTGTTTTTTGCAACATTTTGAGATTATTAATGCTGATTTAATAAAGATTTAACTTTAAAAACTAGAACAAACTCTTAATAATATGCATTTCAGAAATACCTTCTGCTTCAGCTTTGTAGTTTTTAATAATTCTATGTCGTAAAATACTATGCGCTACTGCCTGAACATTTTCTATGTCCGGAGAGAATTTGCCATGAATGGCGGCATGTGTTTTTGCAGCCAATATTAAATTTTGCGAGGCTCTGGGGCCTGCTCCCCAATCGATGTAATTTTTAACCAAATCATTTGCCGAATCGCTATTTGGTCTGGTTTTGCCCACCATGGCAACAGCATATTCAATCACATTATCAGCAACCGGAATACGGCGTATCAGGTGTTGATACTCTGTAATTTCTTTGGCTGAAAAAAGAGGATTTACCTTCGCCGTATGATCCGAAGTGGTTGCTTTTACCACTTCTACTTCTTCCTTAAAAGATGGATAATCCAAATTGATGGCGAACATAAAGCGGTCCAATTGCGCTTCAGGTAGCGGATAGGTGCCTTCTTGCTCGATGGGATTTTGTGTTGCCAAAACAAAATAAGGCAATTCTAATTTATAATGATTTCCAGCCACGGTTACCGCGCGCTCCTGCATGGCTTCCAACAGGGCTGCTTGGGTTTTTGGAGGTGTTCTATTAATCTCATCTGCCAGAATAATATGAGCGAAAATGGGCCCTTTTATGAATTTAAAATGCCGATCCTCGTCTAAAATCTCACTCCCTAAAATGTCACTCGGCATTAAATCGGGGGTAAACTGAATGCGTTTAAAATCGAGACCCAACGCTTGGGCAATGGTATTTACCATTAAGGTTTTTGCCAACCCCGGAACGCCAATTAATAGTGAATGGCCACCAGAAAAAATAGAAATCAATATTTGATTGACCACCGCATCTTGACCAATAATAACTTTGGCTATTTCGGTTTTTAAATCTTTATAACGTTTTACAAATTGTTCAATGGCAGCTACGTCAGACATATTTATTTCTTTAACCAGTTGCTGGAAAATTCACAATTTCTGTACTCGCCGCTAATTTTCACAAAGGTATCCAATATCTTGTCTTCTTGCCATTTCGCAATCGCATCAATCTTTTTTGCATCCAAAGCTCGTTCTTTTATTTTTAAATAGTCGCGTGCATAATCTGCTTCATGCTGGTCAACTCTATCGGTAACCATTAAAATTTTGAACTTAACTTTGCCGGTTCTGTCTTCCTCTTTTAAAACAAGACTTACTTCGTTATCCTTTAAATTTTGAATTTGCGAATACATTTCTGGTTCCATCCGGGTCAATTCAAAATTATAATCTTGTGTGGTTGGGTTTATTAACTGCCCACCATCACCACGGGTTTCTTTTTCATCACTGGCTTCCCTGGCAGCATCGGCAAAGGATATTTCGCCGTTAACAATACGCTTCCTTATTTTTTCAAGACGATCTTTTGCTTCATTTACTGCTTCTACAGATACTTTTGGCGATAATAAAATATGAGCCACATCGTATTCTTGTCCTCTTATTTTATCACATTGAATAATATGGTAGCCAAAATCGGTTTCAAATGGTTCCGATATCTCACCTTCCTGAAGTGAAAATGCTACTTCCCTAAACTCTTTAACCATTCGGGGCTGTTTTCTGTTTAAAGTATATTTTCCTCCTTTACTTGCCGATCCTGGATCTTCTGAATACAACAACGCTTTAGAACGAAAACTGGCGCCGTTTTCAAGAATATCTGCTTTAAATTCCTTTAACCTATTGATAACGCGCTGTTTTTCCTCTTCTGAAATTTTAGGTTCTGCAACTATTTGGGCTACTTTAAGTTCGGTGCCAAAAGTGGGGCGTTCCTCTTTAGGGATCTTATCAAAAAACTGGCGGACTTCTTCTGGGGTTATCTCAACCTTATCCACAATTTTAGCTTGCATTTTTGCCGCTAACTGATTGTTTTTATTGATCTCGAACATTTCATCCCTAAAGGATTTTTCATCCTCTTTTTTATAGAACTCCAAAAGTTCTTTCATAGACTTGCCCGATTGGGTTAAAAATTGCTCAACTTGGTAATCTACATTTTTTCTAATTTCGGCATCCGAAACCACAATACTATCTTGAATAGCGTGGTGGGCATAGAGTTTATTTTCCAATAACTTGCCGAACAATTCACAATCTGTAATGTCTTTTGAATCATATCCACCGGCTTCCAATTGTAATCTCTCTTTGGTTACATCAGAGTCCAAAACAATAAAATCGCCCACTACAGCGGCAACACCATCTATTTTTCTGGCGTTTTGCGATTTTGTGGAGTCTATTTTTTTAACTTCAGGTTTTACTTCTTCTTCATTAATGACCTCTTGCGCAGACATAACATGTAAACCCAACAACGCTATGCATAAAACCACGATGTGTTTCAAATTATTTATAAATTTCAAATTGTTTATTTTTAATGGCATCTTTAGTAATATCTTTTTCTAATTCTCTAATAAGCTCAAGCTTTCTTTTATTAATAACGATTTGGTTTATGGTAGGTTTTACATACTCCAACGGCGCCGTATCATTTCGCAACAAAACATCATTAATTTGCATCAAATATACTCCTAATGAATCTTTGAGCTGTACAAAATTAGATTTTTTTAACAGTTGGTTTTTATTTTCGGGGGTAATGGCAGGAATTTTACTAACAACTTGACTCGCCTTTATCCAAATGGTATCGTTTAATGAATAGGATTTAAACTGAATGGACATGGCTTCCAACTCTTTTTTATCCTTGGAATTGTAGCGTCTAAACTTGTCCTCAATGGTTTTGTAATTATTGATGTCTGGGTCTAAATGTATATAACGGAATTTAAGGAGCTCCTCATTAAGTTTAAAAACGTCTTTGTTAGCATTGTAATAAGCTTGGGCTTCGGCTTTAGTAACTTCCGTGTTCATATCGCGCAGCACCAAGGCTTCAATATAGGCTTTTGTATATAGATCATTTTTATATTGATTGACCAATTTGTTGAATTCCTCTTGTTTGGCTTCACTTAAATTAACCAGGGCACCATCAACAAACAACTGTTGTGTAGCCCAACGGTTGATGAAATTTTGGACTACCAAAGTACTATCTTCTTTAGGGGTGCCTTCAGAAACCAAGTCCTTAATATCATCATAATATAGATACGTATCATTTACTCTGGCCACTGGGATTCCATCCTCGGTTGGCTTAAAAAAAAAGTTACAGGAAAATAGTATCAAAAAAAGAAAAAACGAAATGATTTTATAGCGCACTTATTGGTTTTTTATTTGAGTCTTTACATTTTTTAAAGCCTCTTGGTTTACTTCTACTTTATATTTATCGGCCAGTTCCTTTAGCCATTTTTCTTCTTTAAAATTCTGGTAATCGCTTATTACAGCACCTTTGGATTCCTCAAAGGTTTTTTGGGTTTCGGGCAGCACTTCTTTAACTTGAACTATTACAAAGGCACCATTATGGTTGTATATTTTTGAAACCCCTTTTTTAAACTCAAAACCATCAGGTAAAGCTTGGTGATTGGCTTCCATAATGCCAGATGTAAAAATAACATCTATTTTATCATTGCTGTTCACAAGTCCCTTAATTTGGTCTAAAGCCATGTTTTTTTCCAGCAATTTAGATACTTTTTTAAGCGTTTTTTGTTCTTTTGAAGAAGCGACCACGGCATCAATCCTTTTGGGCAATACATATTTGGCTTTGTGGGTATTATAATAGTTTTCAATGGCCAAAGAATCGGATTGTGCGGTGTTCCATATAGTGGTTTCCATTAAATCGAACAACAATAACCCATCCCTATATTCAGCCACGATATTTGCAAATTCCTCGTTTTCACCTTCTAATGCATCCTCTTGATATGTTACTAAATTCTCGTTTAAAAAGGCCTCATATTTATTTGCAACCAACGTTTTAAAATCCATTTTAGCTTCGTTCTTACTTTGAGAAATGGCTAAATAATCGGCAAAATCCTTATAAGTAAATTGCTTCTCACCTATTTTCACAAATGGTTTTTTTTCATCCAATTTAGCGGGTTCTACCCATGTTCTTTTAAAATAATCATCATTTAAAATAGATGCAAAATAATCTAAAGCAGGCTGTTTGATTGGTACGTTATATTTAGTTTTAAGCTTTGTGTACAAAGCATTGTCTATTAATTTAGACCGATCATCGCGCTTCACTTTTTCTTCCAACTCAGGTTTCATATCCTCAAAAGGCGCAATGGGTTTTTTGTCGTATAATTTAACAATGTGCCAACCGTATTGCGACTGGAATGGTTCTGAAATATCGCCAATGTCATTCAACCCAAAAACCACGTTTTCAAATTCTACAGAGTTTATTTGACCTCCGGAAATAGGCGATAACAGCCCTCCTTTTGGCGCCGAATTACCGTCATCTGAAAACTGTTTCGCCAAGGCTTCAAAATCTTCGCCCTGCTTTAATTTTTTATAAATATCCTGTATTCTATCTTCTGGTTTTTCCGCTAAGGAATCGCCTTCTTTTTTTACCACCATAATATGTGCAACGGTACGCTCGCCTCTAGATTTTCGTTTTTCTTGCACATTTACAATATGATACCCAAATTGGGTTCTGAACGGTTGCGAAATATCGCCAACTTTCGTGTTAAAAGCGGCACTTTCAAACGGATAGACCATTCTAAAACCTGAAAAATAGCCCAAATCCTCACCAAAAACCGTTTGCCCATTGTGCACTTCCTGCCGTACTTTTTCAAAACCCTCTTTTAAGGCTCTTTCACGTAATTTTATAATGTTGTTATATGCAGCCAAAGTATCTGCTGGACTTGCGTTTTCGGGTATTTTTATCAGAATATGGGAGGCTTTTACATCGTTTGAAATCCTGTTGTAAGCTTCCTCTACCAACTCGTCAGTCACCTTGGTATCAGACATGAAATTTTTAGCCAATTGCTTTTTGTAACTCGATAGCTCCCTAATATAGGATGGTTTTTCATTTAGGCCCAGTGCTTTGGCTTCCTTTAATTTGAGTTTGTAATTGGTGAAAAGTGTTAAATACTCATCCACGTTTTTTTGGGATTCATCCTGAACCAAATCCAAATTTTTATTGTAAACCCTTAAAAACTCCGACACGTAAACGGGTTCACCATCTACCGTAAAAAGCACGTCATTAGTAACTGATTGACCACCAACATGTGTCATTGAAAATACAAAAAATAAAATAAATAGAGATCTCAAATTCATTTGAAAATAAAATTAAAGTTTGCACAAAAATACTAATATAAAGCTATAATACAAGTAGGTTTAACAAACGATTAAAAAGATAAAATATTACGTTTTTTTAATTATATATTTTTACCTTTCAACAATCATTTATATTTAAAACCGATGCGGAAATTAAAATTAATATGGGATTTTCGAGGTCCTGACGCCAGCAAAATTGCAGAACACCATGAAATCCATTTAAAGGAATATATTCAAAGTGAAAAACTAAACATAAACATTACAGGTTTTGAAGCTTTAAACGACCTACATTGCATAGCATTTTTAGTTGTGGATGAAGATGAGATGAAGCCTTTACGAGATGCTTTAAAACCGCATCGTGGGCAGGTTTATGTTCCTTGAAACAGGAATTAAATATAAATTTTGAAAACTTGACATTGAAAAAGTTTCAGCTACCTTGGCTTATTGAACGATATAGTTCATTGAAACACAACCATATCTTAACATTATGCGCCATGCTTGGACAACCGACATCCCCGAAACTGACAGCTATTAATTAACCTGGACAATGCAAAATAATATTCGCGAAAATATTGAAGCCAAAATAAATCAAAAACTGACTGAGGCAGAATATGAAAAACTAAGTAGATGGTTTGTTCCTATTCAATTAGAAAGTAAAGTGCAATTTGTAAAAGAAGGACAAGTTTCCCGTAATTTATATTTTGTTGATTCTGGTGCGACACATACTTTCATTGTTGATAAAAAAGGAGAAGTTCATACTGTTCAATTTGGATTGGAAGGCTATTGGACTGGAGATATGTATAGTTTTTTTAGTGGTAACCCATCCATATTTAATGTTGAAACCTTAGAACCATCAACGCTGTTTGCAATGAAACATATTGATTTTGAAAAAGCTTGTGAGCAAATTCCAAAATTTGAATTGTTTTTTAGAATACTTGTTCAAAATGGCTATTTGAGTTCATTGCAAAGAATAGCCAAAAGTTTTAGTGAAGGTGCAGAACAGCGTTACTTAACGCTAATAAAAAATAACCCCGCCCTCCCTCAAAGAGTTCCTCAATATTTAGTAGCATCGTACTTAGGCATCAAGCCACAATCACTAAGTCGCATCCGACAAAACCTTCTAAAGAAAAAATAGGATTGATACGTTATTAACCTATGTGAACGAAAAGCCATTGCATAAGCCCCAACTTTGCATAACCAATAAATAGTGATGTTATTCAAAATCAATTCGGCAATGGAACGACAACAATTCTTAAAAACCATGGCTTCGCTCCCACTCGTAGGAGCAAGCATGAAACTTGAAGCGTTTGAAAAAATTAGTGCCCATTTTTCAAATACAAAAAAAACACCGTTACTATTTATTGGACATGGACACCCAATCAATGCATTGCTTGACAATGATTTTACTCAAACGCTCAGTAAAATTGGTGCAAGTATTGAAAAACCCAACGCCATTATGATAATTTCGGCACATTGGACAACCAAGGGAACTTTTGTTTCTGTTAATGCACAACCTAAAGCTATATATGATTTTGGAAATATTGATGACCGCTTGCTTCAAATTAAATACGAACCCAAAGGACATCCACAATTAGCAAGACAAGCAATTGAAACAGCAACAAATTATCATATTGAAGAAGACCAAGCAATGGGACTCGACCACGGAGCTTGGACTGTTTTAAAACATTTATATCCTAAAGCAGATGTGCCAGTTTTTGAATTAAGTATTGACCATTCACAACCGACAAACTACCATTTTCAATTAGCAAATTCTTTAAAAAAAATGAGGAAAAAGGGTGTCTTGATTATTGCCAGCGGAAACATAGTTCACAACCTAAAAGTTATAGATTGGAATAATGTTAATGCTAAACCTTTAGACTGGGCAATTGAATTTGATGAAATAGTGAAATCAAAATTAAACAGTCAGGATTTTAAGGCACTTGTAAATTATGAGCAACTTGGAAGTATATTTCAATTAGCACATCCGACAAACGAGCATTATTTACCCATGCTTTACACACTTGGATTAGCTGACAAAACAGAAGAAGTAAAATACCTGTTTGAAGGTTTTCAATTCGGCAGTGCAAGTATGAGATGTTTTCAAATATCGTAACCAATTATGGTATTGCAGACTTAATAGCACGAACGCATAACATGGGTTTGGAAAAAGGGGGCTTTTGGAATAAATTTGAGCAGTGGAATTCTATTGAAAATTTGTGTTAAATTGAACATTTTACTTCGATTTGCCCACCTTCGTCAAGCCATGTTCGATAAGCCAACCTCCAAAAACTACCTCGAATAATTAGGCGATTCATTCGTAATGGTTACATCGTGTGGGTGGCTTTCATTAATGCCGCTTGATGTGATTTTTACAAACTGACCAATTTCTTGCAACGTTGCAATATCTTTAGCACCACAATAGCCCATACCTGCACGCAGTCCACCAATAAACTGATGGATGCTTTCGTACAAATCGCCTTTATAGGGAACGCGCCCCACAATACCTTCAGGAACTAATTTCTTGATATCGTCTTCAACATCTTGAAAATAACGGTCTTTACTACCTTCTTTCATGGCCTCCACAGAACCCATGCCGCGATAGGACTTAAATTTTCGCCCTTCGTAAATAATGGTTTCACCCGGAGATTCTTTGGTCCCTGCCAACAGCGATCCCAACATTACCGTATCGGCGCCAGCGGCAATGGCTTTTGGGATATCGCCTGTATAACGAATACCACCATCGGCAATTACAGGAACACCACTGCCTTTTATAGCTGCAGCCACTTCTAAAACTGCTGAAAATTGCGGAAACCCAACACCTGCCACCACACGCGTGGTACAGATTGAACCCGGACCAATACCCACTTTTACGGCATCGGCGCCTGCTTCTACCAAATATTTAGCGGCGGCACCTGTTGCAATATTGCCAACAATAACATCCAATTGCGGGAATTTTGTTTTTATTTCTTTTAAAACACTCACAACACCTTTGGTATGGCCATGTGCTGTATCAATAACTACGGCATCTACACCGGCATTGACCAATGCTTCGGCTCTTTCAACCGCATCGCCTGTAACACCAATGGCGGCCGCAACGCGTAATCGACCATACTGATCTTTATTGGCCATGGGTTTCTGGCTTAGTTTTGTAATATCCCTAAACGTTATTAACCCAGACAATTTATAATGATCATCAACAATAAGCAATTTTTCGATTTTGTGCTGTTGCAGAATGATTTCGGCATCTTTTAAAGACGTTCCCACGGAAGCAGTCACCAAGTTTTTACTCGTCATAACCTCAACTATGGGTCGTTTTTTATCATGTTCAAAACGTAAATCACGATTGGTAACAATGCCTTTTAAGGTGCCTTCATCATCCACAATAGGAATACCTCCAATACCGTATTCTGCCATGCATTGTTTAGCGTCTTTAACAACGGCAGTAAGCGGTAAGGTTACGGGGTCTATAATCATCCCACTTTCGGCGCGTTTCACTCTTCTTACTTTTAGAGCTTGCGCTTCAATGCTCATGTTTTTATGCAAAACACCAATGCCACCTTCTTGCGCCATGGCAATGGCCATTTTGCTTTCGGTAACCGTATCCATGGCCGCCGAAACAATAGGCACATTAATAGTGATGTTTCTAGTAAATTTTGTTTGGATATTGACTTCGCGCGGAAGTATTTCTGAGTATGCTGGAACCAGTAGAACGTCGTCGTAAGTTAAACCTTCTCCTACTATTTTGTTTTGATGTGCAGTCATTGTGCAATTACGTTATAATTGCGTGCAAATATACACATTTTTTTGGTTTGGATTACCTAATTATAACGAACTGGTTTAAACTTTTTTCAATTGGCTGCAAAATGATATTTTTTACTCACTTTTTGTCTTTTTTTTACTCCGTAGCGATGCTATGCATTTAAAAAAAGTCTTCAATTGATCAAAAAATCTCTATTTTTCGCTTCAATCAAAAAAGTTTAAACCAGTTCATGATTAAAAAATAGTCATAATTATTACCATGATTATCTCCTTCTCATACCGCCACCACGTCTTGAATCACGCCCACCTCCAACATTCATTTTCTGTCCTGCAAAACTTCCAAATTTGTAGGTAAAATTTAGCATAAAATACTGCTCTAGAATATTATTTTCAACATCTTGAATGGATGTTTCTGTTACCGATCTTCTATAACCGTTATTTTTTCCAAGTATATCGTAACCTACCAATGTTAAAGTCGCCTTATTGTTCCATAATTCCATTCCAAGTCCTGCATTCCAAAAAATAGCATCACCATCAAAATCATCGCCAACCCGACTGTTATAACGATAGGAAATTTTATTGGACAAGAATACATTTTTTATAAAGAAAATAGATGATTCAAAATCTACATTTTGAACAAAGTAAATATTATCGTTAAAAACATCTGTATCATAAACACTATTATTTGTTGAGTAGCTATATGCGCCACTAAAATCTAATTTATTATCATAAGAATACTTGAATGACAATGATGGTTTTATAGTAGTTGTTTTAGCAGTAAACTTAATAGCGTTCTGTATAGTCAATGTGTTTTTATAGGAGCCATTTAAACGGGCATTTATATTAATATTTGTTTTTTTACTAAAGAATGATTTTGAAATGGCAGTATTTCCATTAAAAGAATAATCGCCATTAATGTTCGCATAAGTGGTATATTTATTTAAATCGTCATCAGTAATGGTTGCGCTAATAATTTTATCCTGAATAAATTGCGCTCTTGCATTCCCTGTGATATTAATGTTATGAAATGCTAAATTATTTTGATATTCAAAACTTATATTATGATTAATTTCTGGCTCTAAAAACGGGTTACCAACACGAATCTGAGTAATATTGCTAACATCTTCAACGGGCTGTAATTGATTTACAGAAGGCAAATCTACCCGTTGGTTGTAATTGAGATTAATATTTTTGTAGCCATTTTTATCTTTGTATCGAATTCTTCCTGAATACGTTACATATTCAAAATCCTTTTTAAAGTTACGAGCTTCAACCAACATATCTTTGTAATTTCTATACGTATTTGTAAAGGCGCCTTCTACTTCAAAACGAAAATATTTATACTCATACCGCAATCTTAAGGCTGGTATTATTGTGGTAGTGATGTATTTACTATCTGAACTTAACATCTCATTAAAATCATCATAATCTGTTGATGTTTCATCATAATCAAAAATGTAAGTTTCATTATTTTGAGAACGGATGCTCACATTGTATTTTGGAATAATTCTGAAGTTAGAAAATAATTCTTTGCTCCACAGCGCGTTTAAACCTATGTCGCTACTATATTCATTTGTGTTGTTTATTTGATCCTGAACAATGGTTGTACCTCTATTATAGAGTATATTTTCGGAATATTTTTTACTATCGGAATTGCCCTTACTGAAATCGGTTCCTAATTCAACATTTAAATAATCTCTTCCCTTACCTGTTATTGGTGTGATACTAAAATCATTCTTTATTTGATAATTTGAGGACATTAATTGGTTTGTTGAATTATATTTACTAACCAAATCGCCGTTAATACTTTGTGATAGCTTATCTGTTATAGATCCCGTTTCGGAATTCTCAGCACTAAAATCGGTTTCATTGGATATTTGAACTTTATTATTGGATTGCTTGTTTTTTGGTTTTAAAATAAATTTTAGATCTGCTCCTGCTTGATGACTATCGGAATCGTTAAAACTTGTACTTTCAGAATCTGTAATATAATTTAAATTGGGCAGAAAATTCTCGGTGTAGCTTTTTTGTTCTCTATTAGTACTTTGGGTGCTATATTTATAATTTCCATTCATGCGCGTTTCGTTCCATCTACCTTTAGTAAAATTAGCACCTACAAAGTCCGATTCTATATAACCATTGCTGGTATCGGTGTCTGGAAGTGCATTAAAGCCTTTAGACATATTAATATTGTTAGTGCCAGAAATAAGTCCTAATTGTTTTCCATCCAATAATTGGAACACATTGGCATTTGCTTGGTATTTTTCATCGGTGCCATATCCCACTTTTACATCTCCAAAAATGGCTCTGTTTTTTCCCCTTTTTATGGTTAGGTTTATTTCCTTAGTTCCTGAATCGGACTCTTCGCCCGTAAATTTCTGTCTATTGGTTTTATAATCGGTAACCTGTACCTTACTAATCACATTACTTGGCAAGTTTTTTAAGGCAATATCTCCCTTTTTTTCTCCAAAAAACCGCATCCCATCTACATTAATAGCTTCAACCTCAATACCATTCATGGTGATATTTCCATCCAAATCTATTTCAATACCAGGCAGCTTTTTTAATAAATCTTCCGCTTTATCGTTCGGTAGGGTTTTAAAACTATCAGCATTGTATTCTATGGTATCTTTTTTAATTAAAATGGGAGGAGCTCTACCAATAATAGATACCACATTTAATTCTTCAACCTGATCGTCTAAGGTAACAAAACCCATGTTTAGCTCTTTTCCCTTAGGCACATCAATAACTTGTCTATATGGTTTATAACCTAAATAAGCAATATTGAAAATGGCTTTGGAATCGGTTTCGGTATTAACCTGTAATGAAAACTTACCCTCTTTATTGGTGATTCCGTAGGATATTGGAATACTATCTTTTATACTTTGAAGATATACTGTGGCTCCCTCTAAAACATTGGCAATTTGGTCTTTAACTGTCCCTTCTAAAGTGAATTTTTGAGCAAATATTGAAACTGGGATTAACAGAACTATTGGTAACAGGAAACTCTTCAATCTTAACAGTTTTAATTAGGTTGTTGTTAAGACTGAATAGAAGGCGAATGGTTTAATAAGCACTATGTTAAAAACAGAAAATTTATTTTTCTATCAAGCAATAGCTTTACTGCTAAAAAAATCTATTCCAAATGATAATTTCCCCTTGCTTTTTTAGCCCAAGAAATAAGCGCTTCTTTTTGCTCTTTAGTTATGTTTCCGTGGATTAACGTATAGGGTTTTAAAGGCATTTCGCCTTCTTCCACCTCTTCTATCAATTCCTCCAGTTTATGGTCTTTTTTCTTATCCTTGTATGTTGCCCATTGCGATACATTAAAATGCTTATTGCCATCCTTAACATGGCCGTTCAACCAAAAAGAAATGGGCGCCACTTCTGCATACCACGGATAATCGGTTTTATTGCTGTGGCAATCGTAACAATTGTTTTCTAAAATGGCAATTATCTCTTTATTGGGTTTGGTGTCTGCCTCAAAAGCAGCCACATCCCTATATACGGCATTGTTTTTTTCAAGTCTGTAAAATTGGATCAGAAGTAAAAATCACACCTTCTTAGAAGGTGGCTTTGGATAACCCCCATAGGGGGCGACAGAGACATTGGTCAAAAATCA